>JAGBAK010000134.1 GCA_017938985.1 Clostridia bacterium | reverse complement strand
CTCAAGGGTCACGAATGCCTTTATAACGTTTTTATGATGGAGGAATGTCACAGCGTGCTTGCCGTCGGTGCAGGTGCGGTCACAAAACTGCGTGAGCCGAACGGTACAAACATTGAGCGTATATTCAATTATAAATATCCTTATGAATATATTTCCGGCTTTGACAAAATAACGGAGCGTAAGGACGGAATATTGACTTTTTATTCGGCATATTAATGGTAGAGTTACAGTGAAGAGTGAATAGTTGAGGGTGGGCGCTGCCCACACCCGATTTAAAGTGAAGAGCTAAGAGTGAATAGTGAAGAATTAATGTGCATTTTGTTATTCTAAAGAATAAAGAATATTGAATAATGAATAAATAACAAATTTTCCGTGTAGGGGCGGATATCATCCGCCCGTATCAACGCAATAAACAATATCACCGTAGGGGCGACCCTGTGTGGACGTCCGAATATATAAACAATAGATAGTTTATTTCAAACAAAGGAGTGTGTGCCCTGTGGCTACAGAAAAAAAACAATCCGTGCTTAACGGCGCTATGGTGCTTATGGTCGGCGTTTTGCTCGTCAAGCTTATCGGCGTTTTATTCAAAATACCGCTGACGGATATTATCGGCTCTGTCGGCAGAGGTTATTTCAGCTCGGCTTACGAGGTTTATACGCCCATTTTTGCAATTTCAATGGCAGGTCTGCCCGTTGCGGTTTCAAGAATGGTCGCCGAAAACGTTGCCCTCAATAAATTCAGAGAAGCAAGACAGGTTTTCAAGGTGTCCCAGCGCATCTTCATTATCGTCGGTCTTGCAGGCACAGGCGTTCTTCTGCTTGCCGCTTATCCTTATACACATCTTGTACCCGGCGTCAGCTCAAAGAGTCTGCCCGCCGTTTTGTGCGTTGCCCCGTCGATATTCTTCTGCTGCTATATGTCGGCTTACAGAGGCTATTACGAAGGTCTGCGCAATATGACCCCGACGGCAATTTCACAGGTTGTTGAAGCGCTCGGCAAGCTTTTGATCGGTCTTGCGCTTGCAAAGGTCATTTTCTCAACCGGTATGAGCCAGTATGAGGCAAACTCCGTTGTTTTCGGCACGAAGGTTGCCAGCCAGACCGAGGCGCAGAGTATCATCAGCCCTCTTGCGGCAGCAGGTGCCGTTCTCGGCGTTACCTGCGGCTCAATTCTGAGCAACGTATTCCTTATTGTTTATTATAAAATCAAAGGCGACGGCTTCACAAGGGTTCAGCTTGCCAATTCGCCCAGATCGGCTGACGGCAGCGTGCTTGCAAAGAATATGATTAAGCTGGCAATTCCTCTTGTTATCAGCGCTCTTATTCTTAACATAACGAACCTGATTGACACAATCACCATTCAGGCAAGGCTTGCCGCCGCAATCGACGGCGATTTTGAAACCGTTTTCAAGATGCACGAGGTTGCAATGACAAGAGCCGTTAACAGCTCACGTCTTGATATTTCAAACCATACCGACGTTGTAAAATATCTTTGGGGTGCTTACGGTGCGGCGCTTGACTTCAGAAATCTTGTTCCGCAGATTACCGTTCAGCTTGGCGTCAGCGCTCTGCCCGCTCTTGCGGCTGCCTGGGCGGTCAAGGATAACAAGAGCATCACCTCCACAATCGAAACCGTTATCCGCATCGGTATGCTCATCGCTCTGCCTGCAGGCATCGGTATGGCATCGCTTGCAGAGCCTATTCTCACCGTTATTTACGGCACGGGCGAATTCTCCGACGCCATTTCCGTTGTTGTTCCCATTATGACCGCTTACGGTCTTGCAACCTGCATTATGGCGGTATCAACGCCCATCGTTAATATGCTTCAGGCTATCGGCAGACCCGATATTCCCGTTAAATCCGTAATCGTCGGCGCAATATGCAAGCTTGTTTGCAACTTTATTCTTGTCGGCATTCCCGAGGTCAACGTTTACGGCGCAGTTGCGGGCACAATCCTTTTCTACGTGGTGATTGTTTCAATCAACCTCATCTCGCTCATCAGGGTTGCAAAGGTCAGAATCAACTGGGTTTCCGTTTTCTTCAAGCCCTTGTTCTGTGCTTCTCTTTGCGGTCTGACCGCTTTCACAACAAACGCTCTGCTCAACAAGCTTTTCCCCTCAGACCCATCCGACGGTCTGCTGAGCATGGGCACAATTGCAATGGTTGCTGCCGTTGGTCTTGCTGTTGTTGTTTACGTTATTTCTCTGCTTGTTTTCAAAGGTCTTGCAAAGGATGACGTAATGAGCCTGCCCAAGGGAGAAAAAATTGCAAAAACCCTTGAAAAATATAAACTTTTAGGTTAAAATAGTAACGTTGATTTCCGGAGAAGAAAATAATGGTTGATTTTAAGCAAAAAGAATGTTATAATATCGAAGATTTAATTGAGATTATCCGTCTTTTGCGTGCTCCCGGCGGCTGTCCGTGGGACGCAGAGCAGACGCACGAAAGCATAAAGAAAAACCTTATCGAAGAAACCTACGAGGTTATTGAAGCAATCAATAAGGATGATAAGGCTGCTTTGTGCGAGGAACTCGGCGATCTGATGATGCAAATTGCGCTCCACTCGCAGATGGAAGCCGAAGCAGGCGTTTTTGATATGAACGACGTTGCCGACGGCGTTTGCAAAAAGCTTGTTGAGCGCCATCCTCACGTTTTCGGTGAGGTTGCAATCAGCGGCGTTGACGACGTGCTGACAAACTGGGACGCAATCAAACGCAAAACCAAGGGTCAGAAAACGACAACCGAATCAATGATTTCCGTGCCCCGTGAGCTGCCTGCGCTTATGAGAGCAACAAAGCTTCAGAAAAAGGCGGCGGACGTTGGCTTTGATTGGCCCGACGTTTGCGGTGCGCTCGATAAGCTCAGCGAAGAAATCGACGAATTGCGTGCGGCAATTGCTGCAAACGATAAGCCGAACATCAGCGAAGAGCTTGGCGACGTTCTCTTTTCTGCCGTCAATGTTTCACGCTTCATCAAGGTTGATGCCGAAGAGGCTCTGACCGATGCGAGCGATAAGTTCCTTGAACGCTTCACTCAGGTTGAGGCTCTGGCAAACGAAAGAAAAATTGATATGAAAAGCTCATCCCTTGAGCAGCTTGATGCTTTGTGGGACGAGGTAAAGGCAAATTCCCGTAAATAACGTATATAAATACTTTGGTATATGAATACTGTGGTATTTGTAAAATAGACAAAAACAAAAGGAGTACAAGAAAATGAATAAGACAGAACTTGTAAACGCAATCGCAGCTAAAGAAGGCATTGAAAAGAAGGCCGCTGAAAAGGCAGTTAACGCTGTTGTAGCAGCTATCGCAGACGCTCTTGCAGCAGGCGAAAAGGTTCAGCTTGTCGGCTTTGGTACATTTGAAGTTCGTGAGCGTGCAGAAAAGGCAGCTCGCAACCCCAGAACAGGCGAAACTATCACAGTTGCAGCAACAAAGGTTCCCGCTTTCAAGGCAGGTTCAGCTCTTAAAGAGAAGGTTGCTAAATAATTAAAGCATAATTGTTCATTGGCTTGTATGGGGTAACCTGTGCAAGCCAATTTTCATTGTGGATTTGTTTGCTTTTTCCGTATTTCGGGCGGCGTTCGAATTCGGAATGCGTAATTCGGAATTGTTGATTGTATTATTAACAACGTAGGGGCGACGTTTGTGCAGAATGCAGAATTCAGAATGCAGAATTCAGAATGCAGATGAAGAGTGCAAAGTGCAGAGTGCAGAATATTGTATGGTTGTTGTTAAAGTATATTTAATAACGAATAATTAATAAATTGCGGTGTAGGGTCGGACAACATCCGCCCGTAAAAAACTACGGTGCTTTACCTTTTGCAATCCTCAGTCACTCCGTGACAGCTACTTTCCAAAGGAGCCCAAAGAGCAAGCAACATTAGAGCCATAATAAACTGCAACACCGTAGGGGCGACCCGACGTCCCGAATGTTCAACAATATTTTGTCAGGTCGGCAATTCGCCGTCTGTTAACGTAATTGAAATCAACGTAAAAATGAATACAACACATAAGAGGTCAATATGAGATTAGACAAATATCTTAAAGTTTCAAGAATTATCAAAAGAAGAACCGTTGCAAACGAAGCTTGCGACGCAAAGCACGTTACCGTTAACGGCAAGGTAGCAAGGGCATCGTATGACGTCAAGGTCGGCGATATAATCGAAATCACCTTCGGCGCAAACACCAGCCGCTTTGAGGTGCTGAGCGTATCCGAGCACGCAACAAAAGAAACTGCCGCACTGATGTTCAGGCAGCTTTGATAATTAAATAAAAAAACAGGCTTGCAAGAGTTAAATCCTGCAAGCCTTTTGCTTTTATTGTGCTGTTTTTTCTGCCTTGAGTTCTTCCCTGATTTCGTCCCTGAGCTTTGCGATTCGCTCGTTGTTTGCTCTGTGCTGAACCCAGAAAACAACCTCAAGCTCTGCAATACCGCCAAGGATATGCCAGATTGAATGACCGTGGAAGTTGCCGAGAGCGAAGGTGTTGATTTCGTTGTCGCCCCAGAGAGAGGTGATAACAACGGCGATAAGAAGAGTTGAAACAAGAAGAACGATAATCTGCTTTTCGGGCTTCTGCATATGCTTGAAGTTTGAGCCGAAAAGATAGAAAAGGGGACAAGCTGTGATGAAGCAGCCAAGCTCTGCGAGCGAAAGTCCGCCTGTTTTGCCGTCCATGGGAGCTCCGCCGCCGCCGATGTAAAGCGGTCTGTTATGGATAACGAAAACTTCGTAAGTAAGAATTGCGATAACAATAACCATCAGAGTCGTTACCGCTGCGATGAAATATGTTTTCTTTTTGTTCTTGCCCGGGTGGAATTCCATTGCCGCGCAGCAAGCGCCCCACCAGACGGTGTATTCCGTCAGCGACATATCCACGTAGCTCATAAAGAGCTTTGTGGTCATTGTGCCGGGGTTGAATTCGCCGTAGTCGGCGGTGTGCATACCAACCGAAGTGACCGACATTACGGTGTAGAATGCAAGGAACAAATACCAATACCATTTTTTGTTTTTGCTGATGAGCAGCAGCAGAATGCCGATGATGCCTGCAACGGTGTAAACCCAGTTGGTCTGAACTGCGGAATACTGAGCGCAATATTCGGCAAGGGTCATTGCGCCGTCGCCAATCGGAACGGATTTGAAAGCCACCCAATCAATAAAATTGAAATTCATTGAGATCCCTCCTGTTTTATTTGCGATTAGTATTTTAACAAAAATTAAACAAAAAATCAATAAGTATGCCAAAAAAAGTATGAATTTGCGGTGTTTTCAGAAAAAATGACGTAAATTTTCCGCTCGGCGCGTTATAATTCGGAATTATCGGGGGTTAATTGCAACAACGCAGGGTCGACCCTGTGTGGTAGCCCGAAATATAGATATCAGAGATTAGTGTAGGGGCGGATATTATCCGCCCGCAGGGGACGGCGACACGGCGTCTCGAATGTGCCTGAGACGCAAAAAATGCAGACCTGACGGTCTGTCGGGTTGTCGGGGTCGCCAACCCCTACAATATTGTTTTAATAATCGCCGTAGGAACAGTCCTTGCGGCAGTCCGAAACAATGTGCATTTTATCATTCAAAGAATAAAGAATATTGAATAGTGAATAAATAATAAATTTCGTGTAGGGGCGGATATCATCCGCCCGTAGGGGACGGCGACTCGACGTCCCGAATGTATCTGAGACGCAAAAAAAGCAGACCCGAAGGTCTGCTCTTTACTTAATATGATTAATAAGTTTCTACCTTGAAGGTATAGGTTGCGCCGCTTTCAAGGTCAATGGCGTCAACGGTTTTGTCGCTCAGCTCTTCGCCGACGTAAACTCTCCAGGCGTAGCCCTCTGTTTCATAGTTATGTGTTTCGCCGTTGACTGTCTTAAGCACAAATCCGTTGTCGGTTTCTTCGCCGTCAATAAAGCTTTTGCTTAAAAGTGCGGGGCCGAGCTTGGTTTGGTCGGTGTAAATTGTGTAGTCAAAAGCTTCGCCGGCTTTGTTGATGATTTTAACGTAAAAACCTGTTTCGCCGGGGTCATAAGAGCCGATAACGGTTCCCTTGGGTTCGATTGTTTCAACAAGAGCTTCGTTTGAAACTGCATCTTCGCCGCTCGCCGTTGTCTGCGAATCGGCGTTTTTGGCAGCCGTTGTTTCGGCTTCGTCTTTTCCGCCGCAAGCAGCAAAAGCAAAAATTGTTGCAAAAATCATTAATAAAGAAATAATTTTTTTCATATCGACGTTCCTTTCAATCAGTTGGGCAGGCGATACTTTTTCTGGTAAGCCTTAAAGGCCTTTGTGAATTGCTCGCCGCCTTCGGATTTATAATTATTAAGGTATTCGTGCGTATCGTAAAGCGAATCGTGAATTCTCAGCAGACAAACCGCAACGTTGGAGCAGTGGTCGCTGACTCTTTCAAAGTTTGTGAGCAGGTCTGAAAGCACAAATCCAAGCTCAATCGTGCAGCTGCCGCCCGTAAGTCTTGCGATGTGGCGGCTCTTGATTTCGTCAACCATATCGTCAATAACCTCTTCAAGCGGCTCAACCTCAAGGGCAAGCGAGGTGTTGTTGAAGCAGAATGCGTCAGCGGTCAGACCCGTGATTTCGCTGATTGCGTTTGCCGCAATTTTCAGCTCAGCGTTTGCCTGCTCGGAGAACGAAATATTTTTATCGCTGATTTCCTGAGCGGTGTTGACAATGTTGAGTGCGTGGTCGCCGATTCTTTCAAAATCGCCGATTGCGTGAAGCAGAGTTGAAACGGTGTTGCTGTCCTCATCGGTCAGCTGGCAGCCCGAAAGCTTAACAAGAAAGGTGCCGAGCTTGTCCTCATAATCGTCAAGCTTCTGCTCTTCGGCGATAAGTCTGTCGGCAGTTTTCTGGTTGTAATTATCAATAAGAGAAATTGATTCAAGCAGCATATTTGCCGAAAGGCGTGCCATTTCGTTTGTGAATTCGCGGCACTGCGCAACGGCAAGACCGGGTGTTGCAAGCAGTCTTTCATCAAGGAAAGCGCCCTTTGTTTTTTGCTTTTTATCTTTAACCATTTTAACGGCAAGCTTTTCAAGCGGTTTTGTAAAGGGAAAAAGAAGGGCGGTTGTTGCAATATTGAATACGGTGTGAATAACCGCAATAAGGAACGGAGTGACCGCCTGATCGGTAAACGTAAAGTGAATAATCGCATCAAGAATAAAATAGGCAGACAGCCAGATCGCAGTTCCGATTATGTTAAAAGAAATATGAACTGCGGTAACACGCTTTGCGTGCTTGTTAACGCCGAAGCTTGAAATCAGCGCCGTGATGCAGGTACCGATGTTCTGACCCATAATAATCGGAACAGCCATACCGATTGAAATGCCGCCCGTCATTGAGAGCGCCTGAAGAATACCGACGGTTGCCGAGGAGCTCTGAATGACAGCCGTTAAAATGATACCCACGGCGAGACCGAGCAGGGGATTTGTGAACATTGTCATAAAGCTTGCAAACTCGGGGCTCTCTGCAAGGGGATCCATAGAGCCGCTCATCAGCTCCATACCGTACATCAGAACGGCAAAGCCGATCATAATTGCGCCGATATCCTTGCTCTTGTTCTTTTTTGAAAGCATTGTCAGAAGAATGCCGCCGAAAGCAACGAGGGGCGAGAATGACGAAGGCTTGAGCAGGCTGACAAAGAAGTTTTCGCTGCTGATGCCTGCAAGCGAAAGTATCCAGGCGGTTATGGTTGTGCCGATGTTTGAACCCATAATGACGCCGATGCTCTGACCGAGATTCATTATGCCCGAGTTAACAAGACCGACAAGCATAACCGTTACGGCGGAGGATGACTGGATAATTGCCGTTATACCTGCTCCGAGAACAAGTCCTTTTATCGGTCTGTCTGTCATTTTGCCGAGGATGCGTTCAAGCTTACCGCCCGCAATACGTTCGAGGCCGTTTGACATTGTGGACATACCGAAAAGGAAAAAGGCAAGTCCGCCGAGCAAGGTAAAAATGTTGAAAACTGTCATTTCAATACCTCAAATCGAAATTGATACAATTATATAATAATTCCGAAGCGCTGAAAAATCAACATAATTTTTTAACTTTACGGATGATTTACATTTAAAACAATAATTGTAAGTTTGTGTGAATTAATTAGGTATCAAATGACTAAAATATATTGTAAGTGAAGATTGAATAGTGAAGAGTGAAGAGTTTAGGGCGGACTCCGTCCACACCTGTTTTAATTATGTAGGGACAGCCCTTGCGGCTGTCCGTGACAATGTGAATTCTGATTTTTAAAGAATAAAGAAAACTGAATAAATAATAATGAATAATTAATTTGGTGTAGGGGCGACCCTCTGCGGTCGCCCGAATATATAATAAAAAAACGGAGCAGCCTGAGCCGCTCCGTACATAATCGGATTTAATTTTCGAGAAGCTTTTCGATTGCGGCAATTTCAACGCAAACGCAAAGTATCTCAACCGCTTTGCAGAGTTCATCCCTTGACGGGAAGGTGGGGGCAATGCGGATATTTTTGTCTTCGGGGTCTTTGCCGTAGGGATAGGTTGCGCCTGCGCCGGTGAGCGTTACGCCTGCTTCCTTGCAAAGAGCAACCGTTCTTTTTGCGCAGCCTGCATAAACGTCAAGGCTGATGAAATAACCGCCGTTCGGAACAGTCCATTCTGCAATACCCTTGCCTGCAAGGTTCTTGTCAAAAGCGTTGAGAACCGCTTCAAACTTGGGTTTAAGAATTTCAGCGTGCTTTAACATATGTGCATCAACGCCCGCCTTGTTCCTGAAGAAGTTTGCGTGGCGGAGCTGATTGATTTTATCGTAACCGATGGTCTGAACGGTCATTCTGCCCTTGATGGCGGCAATATTATTTGCCGAAGCGGCAAGAGCCGCAACGCCTGCGCCGGGGAAAGAAATCTTTGACGTTGAGGTTACCTCGATAAACATATCCTCGTTGCCCGTTTCCTTGCAGGCTTCAAAGACGTTGAGAAGCTTGTCGGGTGTGCCTACGTGGTGAACGCAGTATGCGTTATCCCAGATTACTCTGAAATCCTTTGCCGCAGGCTTAAGAGCGGCAAAGCGGCGAACCGTTTCGTCAGAATAAGTGATGCCCGTGGGATTGGAATACATCGGAACACAGATAATGCCCTTGACCTTTTCGTCTTTGATAAGCTCTTCAATCATATCCATATCGGGTCCGTTGGCATCTGTGGGAACGTTTATCATTTCAATGCCGAAATGTTCAAGAATCGCAAAGTGTCTGTCATAGCCGGGAACGGGGCAAAGGAATTTGATTGCGCCCTGTCTGCACCAGGGTTCTGCGCCTGCGCCGAACATCATGCACTGTGCGATATAATCATACATTATAGTAAGGCTTGCGTTGCCGAAAACAATAACGTTATCTGACGGTACGTCAAGAATCTCCGCAAAAAGAGCCTTGCATTCGGGAATGCCGTCAAGAATGCCGTAATTGCGAACGTCAAAGCCGTTTGATGCTTTATAGTTGCCGAGAAGCTCGGGAGCGTTGAGACCGTTTGTGATTTCAAGCTGGTCTGCACCGGGCTTGCCGCGTGACATATCAAGCTTTAAGCCGAGAGCCTTGAAAGCCTCGTATTCAGCTTTATGCGCCTCAAGACGGGCGGAAAGCTCTTCTTTCTTTAAAGAGGGTAATTGCATTGCCATAACAGAAAACCTCCGAAAATTTTCATAACAGCATATATAATATATTATATTCACGCATTTTGCAAGTGTTATTTTCAAATCTTGCAAAAATCTTGCGAACTTTGGCGAAACTTCCAATTATCAGGCGGTAATCTGCCCCGTTATGGCAATGTTGTGCATAATTCAATTTTTAAAAATTCATTTTAATGATACTTATGTTTGTAGGTTGAAGCAAACAGTGCGGCGTTCTTTGCGGCGCTCTGTGCAGGTGCGTTATAGAGCGCTGATATCAGATATCCTCTCACGTTCTGTATGGGTGTTTCAGCGTTTTCAAGACCCTCAACAACGTCTTCTATGTCCTCATATGAAAGCTGCTTATATCGGGCGCAGACGGCGCTTCTGGGGTATATGTTTGCGCCGACTCTGACAGTTGTTGCCTTTGTGAACATAACGTCATACATTATCTGAACAATGTTGTCAACAATCGACTTGTCGGCTCTTATAATGTCATAATCAATCTGCTCCCTGATATCATCAATCGCCATCTCATAAAGGATTGACTGATTATTATTGAGTTCATTATTATTCATATTATTATTATTTGAGTTCATTTGCGTGACTTCCTGAAGTTCGTTTTTTAAACTTCCGGAAGTTGATTTTTTATACTTCAGGAATGTCTTTTCAATCAATTCTGCGCCGCACGGGCCGAGTTGAATAACGTTAGGTTTGCAAAGACCCTGTCTGGTTTTGGTAATCAGATTAGCATTTGCAAGCGTATTGAAAAGTTTTACGGTAAGATTTCTGCTTATGTTCAATTTTTCCATGACCTCTTCAATTGTCAGATAAACAAACGATTTGCCGTTCTGGTCGGAGAAGCGTTCGATATTTTTCTCCGAAAGCCGCAGCCTGTCGATTATCAAAATGAAAAGATGCTTTGCATCGTTGGGCAGTGCGGCATATTCGGGGTTGTAATAAATCTCACGGGGTACGGGAATGAACTGATATTCAATTTTATTTTCGCCTGTGTATTCTTTGTTTTGGTTATTCATTATTCCTCCTTATTGCGAACGACCAACGGTCGACTCTATACTGAAATTTAATATTTATTGTTATTCAATAATCTTTATTCTTTGAATAACAAAATGTGTGTTGTTTCGGACAGCCGCAAGGGCTGTCCCTACGATGTTTCATTTTAACGGCTACAATATTGCTTACTCTTTGGGCTCCTTTGGAAAGGAGCTGGCGGTACGCCTGAGGATTGCAAAAGGTAAAGCATAACGGGGTTTTTATCAGACGACCACGCAGAGTCGCCTCTACACGGATATTTCAATCGAACATTGTAGGGCGAGATGCCCACATCCCGCCGTTCAACGTCAGACGTAATCATCGGCGGCTTGAGGGCAAGCCGCCCTACGTTGTTAAAAATACAACAATAATTCCTAATTACGCATTCTGAATTCAAACGTCCACCCTACACCGAAATTATTTATATTCCACCGTTATATTTAACTACGCTCTGATAAAAATTGCCTTAAAAAAGCAAACAAAGCCCTCACCGAATTGTGCGCACAATACGGTCGGAGCTTTATTTAAATTGAAATATTCTTGCAAGAATCAAGCAGAACAAATGTTCTGATAGTATTTTAGAGACGAATTTCGGTTTTGTCAAGCAATCGACTTATTGTTTACAATTTATTCATAATTATTTTTGCCTTTATTTGTCTTGTTTTAATTGAAAACATATTATAAGTATGCTATTATATTTAATGTCTGTCAGTGTTTATATTTTGATGCAGACGGAGGTTGAATTTATGAAAAAATTTATCTGCCTTATGCTTGCCGTTATCTCGGTTATGCTTCTGCCGCTTCAGGTTTATGCACAGACCGATGACGGCTTTGCGGCTCTGCCCGAGCTTCAGACAGAGCTGACTCCCTTGCGCACACGAAAACAGGTTGAGGGTCTGCGTATGTACGTTGACAGCGAGAATCCGCTGTTTATGATTCGCAACTGTCCAATCTGGGGCGGTCCGCAGACGGGCGAGGCTTTTGCAACGTATGCAATCAAAACCTTTTATGCTCTGCCCGAGGACGTGCGTAATTTTGCGGTCATTTATATTGACGAGGGTCCCGTTGATATGACCCCCGAACGTCAGCTTGAATTCTGGGACGAGCTTCTGACCTGCACAGACGAGGCAAACGTGCCGATAGTCTGCCAGTCGGAATGCTTCTGCACCAACAAGACCCGTGACCCGTTCAGACAGGGTGAGCTTTCGGCTCTTTTCAGAAAGCATAAGTCGCTCATCGGCTTTGTTCAGGTTGAGCTTTCAACCAACGGCGTGACCAACGAACATCTTGCCTATGACGAGGTCACAAACGATATGGGCGTTAACAGAAACATTCTTGCCCGAATGAAATCCTGCATCAAGGCGTGTGCCGAAAACGGCGGTCTTTTTATCTGGCAGGATATGGAGTATACATATTATAAAAAGCTTAATTACGTTAACCATATTCTCAAGGACAGGGAGCTTTATGATTTGCTCAAGAGCTGTTCGCAGAATATAATTATTATGGATAAACACAACGGTCACGGCAGACATTTTGCCAACCAGTCAAACATTCTCGGCTGCTGGCTTGACGGCGTTTGCGGCAACTGGGGCGTTAACCTTGAAAACTTTTTGTGGTATGAGGAAGGCTTTATCGAATATGATGACGTCGGCGTCAAGCCGAACGAACCCGACCCGATAACCACGGTTAAATATCCGCCCGCACTCTTCGGCATTGATATGATAGCTGACCTTGTCGGCGGCGCAACCGTTTATGCAATTGAGGGAACGTTCAGCCGCGGCGGACTTTACCATTTTGTTGACGGTGAGGTTATTCTGACCCCGACGTTTTGGGAGGTTCTTTATCCTTTCTATCAGCGCATTCTTCAGAACGCCGTGCCTACAAAGGAAGAGGTAAAAGAGAATATAAAGGTTGCCTACAAAATGAATATTCCTTATGCTTATCCAATCAGCGGTAACGATGCGCATATTCTGCAGGGACTTTATTGCGACACGTTCACGTTTTTTCAGGAAAAAATAGATAACGTTCTTTTTGAATGCACAAAGGATTGGGTTCCCTCAACGGGCAGATATTTTATTGTTCCCATTCTGCCGATTTATTCTGACCCCGAAGAGGTTCTGCCCGATGCAGAGATAATCACCGAGTTTTCATATTTCTTCAAACTCCTTTTCATAAATCCGATAAAGGTCAATTATTTCAACAAGCGCTACGAGCAGACCTACGGCGGCGACGGCGTGCTGTTTGATGTCAACGATACCGTTTATTTCTTCAACAGCAATGAAAACAAGACCGTTGACAGTGAGCAGACCGTCAGCTACACCTTGCCGAGCGGCTTGAAGCTTGATTCAGAGCTTGTTGCGCATACATACGCAATCATAAACGAGAGCGAGGGTGCGGTTGATATTGAGCTTTGCAACCTGCGGCTTGACACCGATGAGGTTTGCGCAGGTCATGAAAATGAAGATCAGTTTATGCGTGAATATGCGGCAGGCGGCAAGCGCAGCGACCCCAAGAATTTCAGGGAGAGCGTGATTTCGCTCAGCGGCTTTGACAGCGAACCGACTGTGACTGCACAGGGCGCAAACGGTGCAAAGCTTAAAACGGAATGGAACGAAGCAACAAAAACGCTTACGCTGACCACGTATTCAAACGGTATGGTTGAAATATCAATTCGCAATTCGTAATTTTCGGTTGTGAATTATAATATTGTAGGGACAGCCCTTGCGGCTGTCCGTTAAACGGCTTGCAAAAACGGGCGGATAATATCCGCCCCTACACTGAAATTCGGTATGATTGACCAATTTAGTTACACCGCAACACCGTAGGGGACGGGTCACCCGTCCCAAATGTGCCGAAGGCGCATAAAAAGCAGACCTTGTGGTCTTACGGGTTGTCGGGGTCGCCAACCCCTACATTGTTTTTCGGATAATGTAAATTCCACGGCAACACCGTAGGGGCGACCATTGGTCGTCCGTAAAAATACCGCAAATCCTGCGGCTGTACGGAATAACATAATACTATCGAGGTGAATTATGAAATCCAAAGTATATTTTTCAAAAGAAATCACCCCCGAAAAGGTGGTTGAAATGTATAATCTGCTC
The DNA here is from genome assembly GCA_017938985.1 of Clostridia bacterium. Classification (GTDB taxonomy): domain Bacteria; phylum Bacillota; class Clostridia; order Oscillospirales; family Acutalibacteraceae; genus CAG-177. Next base: position 7,800 of record JAGBAK010000134.1, on the reverse strand, counting down.
GGCAAGGAGCTTTCGGGCAGGGTTGCAGTCAAGGTTCATTCGGGCGAAAAGGGCAACCAGAATTTTCTTAAACCAAATTTCTGGAAGCCGATTGTTGAGCGTGTTAACGGCACCGTTGTTGAGTGCAACACCGCTTATAACGGCGCAAGAAACACCACCGAAAAGCATCTTCAGCTTTTCAGGGACCACGGCTGGACAGAGCATTTTGACGTTGATTTGCTTGATGCCGAGGGTGACGACCTTGTGCTTGAAATCCCCAACGGCAAAATGATTAAAAAGAATTTTGTGGGCAAAAACATTGCAAACTATGACAGTGCGCTCGTCCTTTCGCATTTTAAGGGTCACCCGATGGGCGGCTTCGGCGGTGCGCTCAAGCAGCTTTCAATCGGCTTTGCTTCGAGCTACGGCAAGGGATATATCCACGGTGTCGGCAACCCCGACGATTTCTGGAACAGCGACCACGATTCATTCCTCGAATCAATGGCTGACGCGGCAGGCTCGGTTGTTGAGTTTTTCAAGGGTAATATCGTTTACGTCAACGTAATGAAGAATATGAGCGTTGACTGCGATTGCTGTGCCGTTGCGGAGGACCCGTGCATTGCGGATATCGGTATTCTCGTTTCCGATGACCCCGTCGCCGTTGACAAAGCCTGCGTTGACCTTGTTTATGCCTGCTCCGACGAGGGTAAACCTCACCTTATAGAGCGTATCGAAAGCCGCAACGGTATTCACACCGTTGATGCGGCGGCACAGCTCGGCTACGGCACAAAGGAATATGAACTTATTGAAATTGACTAATACGTTTTTTAGTGAATAGCTAAGAGTGAATAATTTAGGGTGGACTTTGTCCACACCTGATTATAATTAAAAATTTAGGTGATATTATGAAAAAATTTGTCAGCATTCTTCTTGTATTTACCCTTATTTTCGCTTCGTCGGCTATGATGTCTTATGCCGATGACGGCGCACCCTGCTATTACATTGACTCAATCGGCGGCAACGATGCCAATTCGGGCACCTCTGCCGATGAAGCCGTTAAATCAATTGCAGGCTTGAAAAATCTTGATATAAGACCGGGCACTCATTTCTTTTTCAGAAACGGCGGCGAATATGAGTGCAACGTCACGCTGACCTGCAAGGGCACAAAGGATAAACCCGTTGTCATCACGTCTTACGGCGACGGTGAAAAGGCTCTGCTTTATACCAATGACCACATCGAGGTATTCAGACTCTTTGACTGCTCTTACGTTACAGTTAAAAATCTTCATATCAAGGCTCCAAACGGCGGCGGCATCTGGATTGACGCCCTGACCGAAACCTCCGTTGGCATCACCCTTGATAATCTGCTTTTCACCGATATGCAGAATTTCAAGGTTACTTCACGTGACGATTTTTCAAGAGGTGCCGCTCCTGCAAGAGCTGCCGTTATGGTCAAGGGTCTGCCTGCAAAAACAAGATATGCCGTTAATGACCTCACAATCACAAACAGCGAGGTTTATAACTGCGCAAACGGCTTTATGATTTGGGGTTCCTGGAATGAAGAACAGGCTCCCTGGTGCGAAGAAGAGGATATCGACCCCATTTTCAACACGGGTCTGCTCATCAAGGGTTGTTATTTCCACGAAATGGACGCCGAAGCCGTTGTAGTCGGCATCTGTGACGGTGCTCTTGTTACAAATTGCCGTTCAATCAACTGCTGTCAGGGCGAGGGCGTTGACGAAAACGGCGAAATCCTTTATTTCACTGCCGCAATGTGGTTCTGGGGCAGCATTAACAGCACCATTCAGTATTGCGAAATCGCAGGTCAGAAAAACTTCGGCGACGGTATGGCGGTTGACTTTGACTCATATACGCATAACTGCACCTATCAGTATATCTATTCACACGATAACACACGTTTTATGTGCAACTGTCCCAACCACAGCGGTCACCGTAACAACACCGTGCGTTATTGCCTTTCCGTTAACGATAACGTCGGCAGAAGCCGAATTTCCGCAAACCCCGGCGAACATAACATCAGCTTTTATAACAACACAATCGTCAACTGCGGCGATTTCCACCTGATTGATATGTATGATTCGCTTATCGTCAACAACATAATTATTCCCAAGGACGGCTGCTTTGTTGCTTATGACGTGTGGGATCTTCCCCGTGACGGCAACATCATCGGCAACAACTGCTATTACGGCTGTGAACCTCCGCTGATTGATATGGGTTCAATGAACACCGTGCCAGGCTTTGTAGGAACGGATTATTCAGACCCCGCAAGCTTCAAGCTTTCTGCCGATTCACCGCTCATCGGTGCAGGCTATGACGTTGACAGCAATGCAACCCACGATTATTACGGCAACGCAATTGTAAGCAACAACATCGGCTGCTATATGGGCGAGGGCGAGGACGTTCCCTATGAGGGCGAAAGCTTCCTTGTAAAGATATTCAGAATTTGCAGAAGCATAATTATGCGTATTATATATGAACTGAAAGTTATATTTGAAGATTGGGGTATTCAGTTATGATAAAAACTATATCGGCGTTGATTTCGGCGTTTCTGATGCTGATTTCATCGTTTGCCGTGCCTGATTCCAATTTCAAATTTCTGGTTGATCGTGCGGCTGTTGACGTTTCGGCAACGGCAGAGGTCAGCTTTGATACGATTACGGCGGAAGAAATGCTCATAACCGAATCCGAAAAGCAAAGCTGCCGCGAGTGGTTCAACAAGAATATTCTTACAACCGAAAAACCTGCATATAATTTCAACTACGGTCTTAAAAGTTTCAGAGGCGATATAAAGAACTGGAGCATAACCGTGGGCAAGGAAAGCGCCACAGGCGAATTTTATAAAGGCGGCAAAACGACGTATATTGAGCTTGCTCACAAAGAAAACGGTCTTGCCGCAACGGTTGAAGCAACAATTTATGAAGATAACGCAACCTGTGAATGGACAGTGTTCATCAGAAACACCGCAAGCGAAAATTCGCCCGTAATCAGGAATTTTTATGCTGCGGATTGCGTTGTACCCGTGAGCAATTGCAACCTTTATTACAGCAAGGGCAGTGAGCCTGCGCCAGACGACTTTGAGCTTGTGAAGCAGGCGCTCACTTCCGTTCCCGTTTCGTTCTCAGCCAACGGCGGCAGAACCGAATCCGTTTTGCCTTATTTCAATATCAGCGGCAAAAACAGCGGCGTTGTTTTCAGCGTCGGCTGGTCGGGTCAGTGGTTTGCTGCAATGTCACGCACTCTCGGCGGCGTTAATCTCAAAGCAAAGCAGGAAAAACTCAGCGCATATCTTGAACCTGCCGAAGAAATCCGTTCGCCGCTTGTTTCGCTCACTTTCTATAATAATTCCAATGCCCTCAAAGGCTTCAATTCGTTCAGAAAGTGGACAACGGACTGCCTTTATCCCGACGGCGTCAAGGCAATAACAACAATGGGTATCGGCATTGAAACACCCGGCACAACCGTTGCCGATATGGTCAACGGCATAAAGAACAGCCCCGTTGAATTCACCGATTCGTTCGATGCTTATTGGATTGATGCAGGCTGGTTTCCCATCAAAAACGATTGGGGCGACAGTGTCGGCAGCTGGTATCCCGACCCCGAGCGTTATCCCGAAGGCTTTGCGCCGATTGCCGATGCTGCGGCTGAAAGAGGTCTCGGTCTTTTGCTCTGGTATGAACCCGAAAGATGCGCCGTCGGCACGCAGGTATATAACGATTGCATCGGCAAAGAAGGCCGGATAATTGAATCCGACGATACCTCACGCAATATGGTCAACTTTGCAAACGGGGGCGCACTTGAATACATAACCGACGTAATTCTTGAATCCTTAAAAGCAAATAAGGTAACATATTTCAGAATTGACAGCATTCCCGAGCCGTTACCTTTCTGGCAGACGGCGGACGAAAAATGGGGCAACGGCAGAAAGGGTATAACCGAAAATCATTACGTCGCCAATTTCTACGGCTTCCTTGACACTCTGGTTGCCGAAATTCCCGACCTTAAAATCGATAACTGCTGCTCAGGCGGCAAGCGCATTGATATCGAAATGTCACGCAGAAGCATTCCGCTCTGGCGAAGCGATTTCAACTGCCTTGACGGCGAGGGAAAGGCAAACCCCGAAATTCTTCAGGGCACACAGGCGCAGACATACGGCATTTCTTTCTGGGTTCCCATTAACGGCACCTGTGCTTATCTTGACGGCGAATATGCTGACAGAACAAACCTCATTCCCTGCACGCAGAGGCTCGGCTATCAGGATGTTCGTGAATATATGACGGGCAATTATTATCCGCTTTGCTATGCAGGTCTTGACACAAGCCGTTATCAAGCAACGCAGTATGACGTTGAGGGCAAGGGTTTTGCCGTTATATATAAGCGTGAAAACGTTGAAGAAGATATGTTTACGCTCAGGCTGAACGGTCTTGACCCCGATAAAACATACGTGGTTTACGATTACGACAGCCCCGATGAAAAGCTTGAAAGAAGCGGCAAAGAGCTTATGAACGACGGTCTTGAGCTTCAGATTGAGCAAACCCCCAAGGCTGTAATTATAATGTACGGTGAAAAATAATATGTTCAGAGAATTGACAAGAATCAAAAACAAGCTGTCCGACGAAGCCTGTATCCGTATTCTCACAACCGAAAAAAGGGGAGTGCTTAGCGTTAACGGCGACGGCGGCTACCCCTACGCAATGCCGATGAATCACTATTATAACCCCGATGACGGTGCGATTTATTTTCACTGCGGCAAAACGGGTCACAGGCTTGATTCGCTCAAAAAAGACGGCAGAGTTTCGTTCTGCGTTTATGACGGCGGTTTCAGAAAAGACGGTGAATGGGCGCTGAATATCGGCAGCGTAATCGTTTTCGGCAAAATTGAAATCATCGACGAGCCGAGCGTTACAGCCGATATTTCCGAAAAACTCAGCCTCAAATTCACGGCCGATGCGGATTATATCCGCAACGAAATCAAAAATTTTGCCGCCAATACGCTGATTCTTAAGCTTAAACCTGAAAATATCTGCGGCAAGCTTGTCAATGAATCGTAATTATTCTTTTGCGGTATTGAAAAATATACAAATCGGCTATATAATGTTCTGTATTACACTAACGGAGGTCTTTTTATGGTTGCACCCTTAACCTTTTGGCTGCTCTTTGCGGCGGCTATGCTTATCAGCTCGATAGGCTTTTACAAATACGTTTACTTTATTTCGCTCGGCTACGGCTTTTCAATCGCAGGTCTCGGCGTTATTATGCTCATAATGTTCCGCAACGGTCTTTCGTGGGGAACAATTGCCGCCTGCGTTCTGTTCTTTGTCTACGGTCTGCGCCTGAGCGGTTATCTGCTTATCAGAGAAATTAAAAGCGCATCCTATCGCAACAAAATGAAAACTGAAATCAAAGACGGCAAGTCAATGCCCTTTGGCGTTAAGTGCGCCATCTGGGTCACCTGCGGTGCGCTCTACGTTACGCAGGTTATTCCCGTTTATTACAGACTGCTCAACGGCAAAAAGACCGACGGCGTTCTGATTGCAGGCATTGTTATTATGGCTTTCGGTCTGATTTTTGAAACCGTTGCCGACATTCAGAAGAACAGTCAGAAAAAGAAGAATCCCAACCGCTTCTGCGACAAGGGTCTTTATAAGTTCGTGCGTTGCCCCAACTACCTCGGCGAAATGATTTTCTGGACAGGTGTTCTTGTTTCGGGCGTTAACATTCTCAGCGGTGTCGGTCAGTGGATTATCGCTCTTATCGGCTATATCGGCATCATCTTTGTTATGTTCAGCGGCGCACGCCGTCTTAAAATCCGTCAGAATAAAAACTACGGCAAAGACCCCGAATATCAGAAATACGTCAAGAGCGTGCCGATTATGGTACCGTTTGTTCCGCTTTACAGCGTTGAAAAATATAAGTTCCTTGTGGCTTAAAAAATTGCTCTCCCGATTTCGGGGGAGCATTTTTATAGTGAAGAAGTGAAGGAGTGAAGAAGTGAAGAAGTGAACGGTTAAGGAAGGGCTTCGCCCTTACCCGATTTAATTCTGAATAGGAATGCGTAATTCGTTATTATTTATGTTGTTAATATTTGAACCGTAGGGGACGGCGACTCGACGTCCCGAATGTGCCTTAGGCACATAAATTAAGCAGACCTCTCGGTCTGACGGGTTGTCAGGGTCGCCAACCCTTACAATATTATTTAACATTCACCGTAGGGACAGTCCTTGCGGCTGTCCGTAACATTGTGCATTTTGTTTAAAAAGAAATAAAGAATCAACGTCGATACCGTGTTGAAATTGCTGCGTGTGTGTGATAAAATATCTTCGGGTGATACAATGAAAATCAAAACCGAAATCTTCATCAAAGACCGTGCCGACCCGTTCGTTATGAGGGGCAGCGACGGATATTATTATTTTACCGCATCTTATCCGATGTACGGCAAAGATGACCCCGAGGGATATGACAGAATAATTCTGCGCAGAGCCAAAACCGTTGCTGCGCTTGCGTTTGCCGAAGAAAAAACAATCTGGGACGAAAAGAATTCCGACCTTTCGCACCGATTTATCTGGGCGCCTGAAATCCACGAAATCGGCGGCAGATGGTGCGTTCTGTTTGCGGCAAGCGGCAGTCCCGATAACGTGTGGGATATTGATTGCCACGTTATAACGTGCGAGGGCAGCGACCCTTATAATGACCCGTGGATTGACAGGGGCAGGTTCACCGCCTGCGAGGGCGACGATTTTTCTTTCAGAGGATTTTCGCTTGATATGACGCATTTTGAGTGCAGCGGCAAGCATTACGTTGCGTGGGCACAGAACGGCGGAAATTCAAACGTTTATCTTGCACCGATTAACCCCGATGAGCCTTGGAAAACAACGGCTCCCGCAATGCTTCTGACAAAACCCGAATATGACTGGGAGCGTGTGCGTATTCCCGTTAACGAGGGCGCGGCTGCTCTTGTTGACGGCGGTAAGGTCTACCTTGCATTTTCAGCTTCCGCAACGGGTCCCGAATATTGTGTCGGTCTGCTCACAGCCGACGCAAGTGCAGATTTAATGAACCCCGAAAGCTGGAAAAAACATAATGAACCCTTGCTTACCTCTGCCGACCTTGAGGGTGAATACGGACCCGGTCATAACTCGTTTGTCAAAGACGAAAACGGCGGCTGGCTTATGGTTTACCATTCAAGAGACGAGGTCTGCTTCAGCGGCAAATGCGGATATTCAAACGGCGATTCGCTCTATGACCCTTGCCGCAGCGCACGCATACGCAAGGTTGTTCCGTCAGGCGAAACGCTTATAATTGAGTGAATAGTGAATAGTTAAGGGTGGACTAAGTCCACACCTAATTTTAATTCAGAATGCGCAATTCGGAGTTATTTATGTTGTTGTTTTTTAAGCTGTAGGGGGCGGCGACTCGACGTCCCGAATGTGCCTTAGGCACATAAATTAAGCAGACCTCTCGGTCTGACGGGTTGTCGGGCTCGCCAACCCCTACAATATTGTTTTAATAATCACTGTAGGTGCGACCTTTGTGCAGAATGCAGAATGCAAAGTGCAGAATATTGTATAGTTGTTGTTAAAGTATATTTAATAACGAATAATTAATAAATTGCGGTGCAGCGGCGGATATTATCCGCCTGTTGAAATTCTGCTATATTTTAATATTTTGCAATCCTCAGTCACTCCGTGACAGCTCCTTTCCAAAGGAGCCCAATCAGTCGGCTACATATAAGCATAATGCTGACGTCTGCAGTGGCCTCCCTTTTTAAGGGAGGTGGATTTCGGCAACGCCGAAAGACGGAGG
>JAGBAK010000133.1 GCA_017938985.1 Clostridia bacterium | reverse complement strand
TCCGTCAAATCCTCCGCCATACGTTTTGTGAGGGTGGTCACAAGCACTCTTTCACCCTTTGCGGTGCGGATATTTATTTCAGAAACAAGGTCATCAATCTGTCCCTCAACGGGTCTGACGGAAATTTCGGGGTCAAGTAAGCCTGTGGGTCTGATAACCTGCTCCGCAACTTGAAGGCTTTTTTCTTTTTCAAATTCGCCGGGCGTTGCGCTCACAAATATCTTCTGACCCGTTCTTTCGTAAAATTCATCAAACGTAAGCGGACGGTTATCGTAAGCCGAGGGCAGACGGAAACCGAAATCTATAAGACTGTCCTTGCGCGCCCTGTCGCCGCCGTACATAGCTCTTACCTGCGGCAAAGTGACGTGCGATTCGTCAACAAACAGAAGAAAATCATCGGGAAAATAATTGAGAAGCGTAAACGGAGCGCTGCCCGGCTCTCTGCCCGACATAACTCTTGAATAGTTTTCAATGCCCTTGCAGAAGCCTGTTTCACGCAGCATTTCAATATCGTATTCGGTACGCTGTCTGATGCGCTGTGCCTCAAGCAATTTACCCTCTTTCTCAAACTGTGCAACTCTTTCAAGCATTTCGCCGTAGATAAGGCTGATTGATTTTTCCATTTTATCGGCAGAAATAACGTAGTGCGACGCAGGATATATCGCAACGTGCGAAACAACGTTTTTCACCTGACCGGTAAGGGCATTTATCTCGCTGATGCGCTCAATTTCATCGCCGAAAAACTCAATTCTGTAAGCATTTTCGTTTGAATAAACGGGAAAAATCTCAACAACGTCGCCCCTGACTCTGAATCTGTTACGGCTGAAGTCAATATCGTTGCGCTCATATTGAATCGAAACAAGCTTTTCGATAAGCTCGTCGCGACTTTTTTCCATTCCTGTACGCAGAGAAATAACCATACTGCGGTAGTCGATGGGGTCGCCGAGAGTATAGATGCACGAAACGCTGGCAACGATTATAACGTCTCTGCGCTCTGAAAGCGCTGACGTTGCCGAGTGGCGCAGTTTATCTATTTCATCGTTAACGGCAGAGTCTTTTTCAATATAAGTGTCCGTTGTGGGAATATAAGCCTCGGGCTGATAGTAGTCATAATAGCTGACAAAGAATTCAACCGCATTTTCAGGAAAAAACTCCTTAAATTCGGTACACAACTGAGCGGCAAGCGTTTTGTTGTGCGCAAGCACAAGCGTCGGTCTGTTGACCTTTGCAATAACGTTAGCCATGGTAAAGGTTTTGCCCGAGCCTGTAACACCGAGCAAAGTCTGCTCCGAATAACCTTTATTAATACCGTCAACAAGCTCCTCTATCGCCTGCGGCTGGTCGCCTGTCGGATGATACGGCGAATGCAGTTTAAAACGTTCCACGCTCAAGCCTCCTTTTGTGTAAACAAATGTTCACTTTATTATATTACATTATATTTTAAATGTAAAGAGCAAAACAAATTTTTCTTTCTGTATTTTGTGATATATATGATATCGTTCCGTCACACTACATAAATATTACACTATTGTAACCTTTATTTGTTTGACATTTTCAACAAAAGATGGTATTATAGTGTTTATATAGCAGACTCTTAACGGAGTTTCAAAAAGGAGATGTTTACTGTGTTAGGTTCACCTATGGTTTTATTCTTTCTTCTCCCTCTTATTGCAGCTGCAGGTCTTTTTACCGGCATAGGCACTTTATTGGGAATAGATTTAGAAGGCTTGCTTAATACTTATCTGAAATTGATTGACTCTCCTGAAATCGGCAATTCTATAGAAGCAATAATGATTGAGGTAGAAAAATTTATACTTAGCTTCAGGTTTTAATTGAAGTTTATACAGCTTTATCTGAAATGGAGTGTGTTTGATGAAAGGTATTATTCTGGCAGGCGGCTCGGGAACAAGACTCTATCCGCTTACCATGGTAACCAGTAAACAGCTTCTGCCTGTTTACGATAAACCTATGATTTATTATCCCCTCTCAACACTTATGCTTGCGGGTATCCGTGAGATTCTTATTATATCAACCCCGACCGATACACCAAGATTCAAAGAGCTGCTGGGCAACGGCAGACAGTTTGGCTTAAGCCTTTCTTATGCTGTTCAGGAAAGTCCCGACGGTCTTGCACAGGCATTCATCATCGGCGAAGAATTTATCGGTGACGATGACGTTGCAATGGTTCTTGGCGACAATATCTTCTACGGCAACGGTCTTGGTCATATGCTCCGCCAGGCAGCAAAAAATAAGGGCAGAGCAACAATATTCGGCTATTACGTTGATAATCCGCAGAGCTTCGGTGTTGTTGAATTCAACGAAAAAGGCGAAGCCGTTTCAATTGAAGAAAAGCCTGAGGTTCCCAAGTCAAACTATGCGGTAACAGGTCTTTATTTCTATGACAACAGAGTTGTTGAATATGCAAAATCACTTAAGCCCTCAAAAAGAGGAGAACTTGAAATAACCGATATCAACCAGATGTATCTGCAAAACGGCGACCTTGACATCAAGCTCATGGGCAGAGGTTTTGCATGGCTTGACACAGGTACAGTTGAAAACCTGATGAACGCCGCAAACTTCATTCAGACGGTTGAAAAGCTTCAGGGAATCAAGATTTCGGCTCCCGAAGAAATCGCCTACAATATGCGCTGGATAAGCCGCGAAGCACTTCTGCGCTCGGCAGAAAAATACGGCAAATCCTCATACGGTCAGCATTTACGCGCCGTTGCAGAAGGTAAGATTCTTTATTCCGCCGACAGACCGGGAGAAAGACCCTGCTGGGGCACAGAGGAGCAGAAGAATGAAAATTGAACAAACCGCAATTAACGGCGTTTATCTTGTTGAACCCGTTGTTTTTGGCGATAACAGAGGCTGGTTTTGCGAAACATATTCAAAAAAAGCATTTGAAGAACTTGGCATTTTTGCAGATTTTGTTCAGGATAACCGTTCATTCTCCGCAAAAGCAGGCACGCTTCGCGGCTTGCATTGCCAGACCGACCCAAAATCACAGGCAAAACTTGTTTCCTGCACAAAGGGCAAAATCATTGACGTTGCAGTTGACATAAGAGAAGGCTCTCCCACATACAAAAAATGGATTGCCGTTGAGCTTTCGGAAGAAAACAAAAAAATGCTGTTTATTCCCAAAGGCTGTCTGCACGGTTTTCTGACTGTTTCAGAAAACGTTGAGCTTTCATACAAGGTTGATGAATTCTATTCACCCGAAAATGACCGCAGCGTTTGTTGGTGCGACCCCGACTTAGGCGTTGAGTGGGGCATTGATGAACCCATTCTTTCCGCAAAAGACAGCGCCGCTCCCCTTCTGAAGGACAGCGACGTTAAATTTAAATTCTAAAATTTTACAAATTCATCAGGCATAATATTATTTTTTCAGTCCATACTATCTGTGAAAAGCAAAGTAAGGAGTTGAAACTATGCTTGATAAAATTTCACTTGCACTTGTTATCATCGGCGCACTCAACTGGGGCAGCATCGGTCTTTTTCAGTTTGACCTGGTTGCGTGGATTTTCGGCGGTCAGGGTGCGATTCTCAGCAGAATCGTTTACACACTTGTTGCCCTCGCAGGCATCTGGTGCATTTCTCTGCTTTTCAGAGATACCGAAGCTGCCGTTGTTCACACCGATGATGAATTCAGAGGTTAAAAAAGTAAAACAAAAACATCCGCTCTGTTTTTTTGCAGGGCGGATATTTTTTGCACCGTTGATTATTTGAAACGACTATAAAAACAAAAAGGCTCGCTTGTATCAACAAGCAAGCCTTGAATGTTTTTGTTCTTCGCTTTGTGAAAGAAAATAAAATTATTCTTCTACTGCGTAAACGCTAACCTTCTTGCGGTCTTTACCCATACGCTCGAACTTAACTGTACCGTC
>JAGBAK010000132.1 GCA_017938985.1 Clostridia bacterium | reverse complement strand
TGTCGCCCATTGGTCAACAATAAATTTATTGTTATCAGCGTAGGGCGGCTTGCCCTCAAGCCGCCGCAGACGGCGTATTAACCGTTAACGGCGGGATGTGGGCATCCCGCCCTACAATAATAATCTGTTTTCCATTTGAGCGACGAAACAATTTATAACCCTTTTCTCTGAATTATATCCGCAACCGAACGGGCGCATTCGTCGCAGATTTCGGGGGTTTCGGCTTCTGCCATAACTCTGATGACAGGCTCAGTTCCCGATTCGCGAACAAGAATTCTGCCCGAATTGCCGAGCATTTTTTCCGCCTTTTCAACGGCTCTGCAAACGTCGGGGTCTGCCTTTGCGGCGGCTTTATCCTTAACCCTCACGTTAATGAGCACCTGCGGAAAAATCACAAGCTCCTCGCAAAGCTTGCTCATCGGTTTCTTTGAGGCAATCATAACCTCCATCAGCTTAAGGCTGGTCAGAATGCCGTCGCCCGTTGTGGCATATTTTGAAAAAATGATGTGACCCGATTCCTCGCCGCCGAGACGGTTGCCGTTTTTCTGCATATATTCATAAACAAACCTGTCGCCAACGGCAGTTTTTGCGTAATCAATTCCGGTTTTGTCAAAAGCTTTATAAAGACCGATGTTCGACATCACGGTGGTCACAACGGTGTTGTTATCAAGCAGACCTTTTTCTTTGAGATATTTGCCGCAAACGTAAAGAATATGGTCGCCCGTCACAACGTTGCCCTTTTCGTCAACGCAAAGACATCTGTCAGCATCTCCGTCATAGGCAAAGCCGATATCGAGCGAATTTTCAACAACGAATTTCTGCAAGGCTTCAATATGCGTTGAGCCTGCGTTGCGGTTGATGTTAAGACCGTCGGGTTCAGCGTTGATAATGTAAGTTTTTGCGCCGAGTGCGTCAAAAACCGCCTTTGCAACGTTCCATGCGCTGCCGTTTGAGCAGTCAAGACCGACCCTGAACCCTCTGAACGAATAGATGCCAAGCGATATCAGATAGCCGATGTATCGGTTTCTGCCCGCAACGTAATCAACCGTTCTGCCGACGTTTTCTTTTAAAGCAAAGGGAACCTCGGCAATTCTTACGCCGTCAATCTTCAGCATTCCATCAAGGTAATCTTCAATCATCGCCGTTGTGCCGTCGTCAAGCTTTTCGCCGTTACGGTTCAGAATTTTAATTCCGTTATCATAAAAAGGGTTATGGCTTGCCGAAATCATAATTCCGCAGTCAAAACCGTCAACCCTTGTAACGTAAGCAACCGAAGGCGTTGTTGTGACGTGCAGCAGATATGCGTCTGCGCCCGATGCCGTCAGACCCGCAACAAGCGAATATTCAAACATATAGCTTGAACGTCTTGTATCTTTGCCGATAACGATTTTTGCGTTTTCGCTTTTTCCCGTTTTCTTTTTATTCTCGCCGTAATACCAGCCTAAAAATCTGCCGACCCTGTATGCGTGGTCGGCGGTCAGGTCAACGTTTGCTTCGCCTCTGAAGCCGTCTGTTCCGAAATATCTGCCCAATCAATTACGCCCTTTCGCAATAATACGGGCGAAAAATCAGACCTTTTCAACAATAACTCCGCCCGTTTTATATATAGAATATGCAGGAACGGTTCCTCTTACGCACGAAAGCGGATAAATATTGCTGTTTTTGCCGATGACTGTGCCCGGATTGAGCACACTGTTGCAGCCGACCTCAACGTTATCGCCGAGCATTGCGCCGAACTTTTTCAGCTCGGTTTCAAACTTTTCTTCGCCGTTTTTAACAACAACGAGCGACTGATCGGACTTTACGTTTGAAGTGATCGAGCCTGCGCCCATATGAGATTTATAGCCGAGAATGCTGTCGCCCACGTAGTTGAAATGCGGCACCTGAACGCTGTCAAAAAGGATTGCATTTTTGATTTCAACCGAATTGCCGACAACGCAGTTTTCGCCTATCAGCGCACTTTCACGGATAAATGCACAGTGACGCACCTCGGTGTTTGCGCCGATGATACAGGGCGCACCGATATAAGCTGTGGGCGCAACAACGGCGGTTTTATGAACAAAAACGTTCTCTGAAATCTCGTTATATTCCGATTTATCAAGAGTTTTGCAAAGCTGCAGAATATATGATTTTATTCTGATAAGCGCTTCCCACGGATATTCAAAGCCTGCAAGCCAGTCGCCTGCAAGCGAATGTTCCGCGCTGAACATTTCAAGGGTTTTATACATAAGCAAACCTCCGTTATTTAATCGGAATTATTATATGATGATATTATCAGAATTATTTGATTGATTGCAAATTATAAATGTTTCAGCTTTTATGTCACGCCACGGGACGGGCAACCCGTCCCCTACAAGATTGATTTTATCAATCAGTTAAACGGTAACCCTGTGCAGTTGCTCAAAACGTTACACAAACTCAGTGTAGGGGCGGATATTATCCGCCCGCAACAGCAATGCAAACAACATAATCTTGCACATTGCATTAATATATTATCGTACACAAAAACATTTCAGCCGCCCCGAAAGACGGCTGATTAGTTTATCTTGAAAGCTTGATTGTGTAAAGATAATTGCTGTCGATGTTTTCGGGGTTGATTGCGGGAAAAACGATTTCAGCCTTGCCGCCGTTATCCTTTATTTCAAGTGCAGCATCGCAGCCGAGCAGACTTGCCTTGAGGTCGGCATCATAATCAACAAGCTCAAGCACCTGTGAGCCGAAGGGATAGCGGTTGATGATTGCGTAAACGTCGTCGCCTTTTTTGGTGTAATAAACACCGTCCTGAAGCTTCTTTGAATAAAGCCTTGTGCCGTAGATTGCTTCGCCGTTAACACGCAGCCAATCGCCCATCTGCAGAAGCCTTTCTTCCATAATAACGGGGATTGTACCGTCAGCCGCAGGACCGATGTTGAGCAGGAAATTGCCGCCCTTTGAAACAAGGTCGCAGAGCATTTCGATAAGTTCTTTTGCGCTCAGGTAATCGGCAACGTCCTCATTTTTGTTGAAGCCGAAAGATCTGCCGATACCTCTGCATTCCTCAAAGGGTCTGTCAAGCTCAACGTCCTCAATCTTTCTGCCCTCTTCAATGTAGCCATATTCGGTTGTGAAGTTACCGCCGACGTTGCCTCTTGTTTCCTTGCCCCAACGGTCATTGGGTACAATGAAATCCTTGACACTCGATTCATTATAGAGCCACTGCAGGAATTCGGTTGAATGCCAGACGTCGGAGGTATGTTCCCATTCGCCGTCGGTGAAAAGGGTTGCAGGCTGATATTTTTCAACAAGCTCCTTGAGCATCGGGATAAGATGTGTCAGAGCGTATTCTTCGGGGTCTCGCAGATAAACGGGGTTATACCACTCATAAACCGAATGATAAACGCCGAAGCGAACGTCGGTTTTAGCAAGCGCATCTTTGAGTTCCATAAGGAAGTCACGGTGCGGTCCGACGTCAACGCTGTTCCAGTTCCATGCGTAATCGGATTTATAAAGGCAGTAGCCGTCGTGATGCTTTGAAACAAAGTTTATGTATTTTGCACCGCTCTTCTGAAAGAGGTCTGCCCATTTTTCTGCGTCAAAAAGCTCTGCGGTGAAGTCTTTTACAAAGTCGTTATATTTGAAATTCGGGCCGTATTTCTTCTGATGATAGTCAAAATACTCTCTGTCGTTGGGGCTTCTTTCAACAATCGAGTCGCAGTGATAGCCGTACCACTCGGCATACTTGCCCTTGGGTGCATAGGCAGGCACACTGTAGAGACCCCAGTGGATAAAAATGCCGAACTTTGCGTCTGCAAACCATTCGGGAACGGGACGTTTGTTAAGTGATTCCCAGTTATTTTCGTACATAGCAAATCCTCCGATTTGGCGATAAATTAATAACAAAAGTATAGCAATTTATAATATAACTGTCAACGATTTAAATAAATATTGATTGATTTATATTTTGATGTTATTATATTTGCAGAGGTGGTAAGATGATTTTATATTTCAGCGGCACGGGCAACAGCGAATACGTTGCAAAAAGAACCGCAAAAGCCATAAACGACGATAGTCTTGATTTGTTTGAGAGAATCAGAAGCAAGGATTATTCGCCCGTTAAAAGCGAAAAACCTTTTGTTGTCTGCGCCCCGACATATGCCTGGAGATTGCCGCATATTGTGAGCGATTATCTTAAAAAGACCGGGCTTCAGGGCAGTAAAGATATTTACTTTCTGATGACCTGCGGCGATGATATCGGGAACGCAGAAAAATATCTGAGAAAGCTCTCCAAGGCTATCGGCAAAAACTATATGGGTTGCGCATATTTCAGAATGCCCGAAAATTATATCGCAATGTTCAGCGCACCAAATGACGAACAGGCGGCGCGCATAATTGCCAAATCAGAGGGCAGAATCGACACTGCGGCAAGGATTATTGCATCGGGCGAAAGGCTTGATGCGGTTAAGGTTGACCTTGTCGGCAAGCTGAAAAGCGGAATTGTGAACACTGCGTTTTATGCTTTCTGCGTCAGCGCAAAAAAATTCCGCACAACCGAAAAATGCGTTTCCTGCGGCAAATGCGAAAAGGTCTGTCCCCTTTCAAATATCACCCTCAAAGACGGCAAACCCGTCTGGGGCAAGGATTGCACCCACTGCATGGCGTGCATCTGCAAATGCCCTGCCGAAGCGATTGAATACGGCAACAAAAGCGTAGGTCAGAACAGATACACCTGCAAAGTGAAGATTGAAGAATGAAGAGTGAATAGTTATGGGTGGACTCCGTCCACACCTGATTATCGGATATTCATTTTAAATCTGTAAGGGCGAAGCCCTTCCTTAACTATTCATTATTCACTATTAGCTATTCACTAAAAAAGCACCCGATCGGGTGCTCTTTTTTTATAACGTTTTGATTGCGTAGAAATGAACAACGTTCATATCCTCTTCCATATCAAGACCGTGTGAGCCGCAGCCCTCGTCAATCAGGTGGCAGCCGTGGTCGGGGCAGAAACCGAAGAAAACGTTGTGATTCTTCCAGCAGGTGTCAATTTTATCCGAAAGCTCGGCATAAAACGCAATATTGCCGTCAAGAGCAGCAAGGGATTCAGCCGCTTCGGGGCCGTGGCGGTGCATAGTTCCGTCATAATTTCCGTTATAAATCACGATGAGGTCATATTTATCCTCTTCAATAATCTCAAGCGCCTTTGCGTTGACCTCTTCAACGGAGTCATAGATAAAATAATCCATCTCACGCTCAAGGAATATCATCGAAATGCTGTCGTTGCTTGTTGAAACAATGGCGCATTTTTTGCCCGCTTTTATGAAATCGTCAAAGATTGTTTCAGTCTTAAGAACAGGTTTTTCATATCGCTTTATGCCGTGTGTATCAGGCATAACACCCGTATACATTGAAGCAAAGCAAACGGGAGTTACGCTCGGCATAACGGAAAGCATCGGCAGCGAAAAATCGGAACACATATGCGCCGCCGTGAATTTTTCGGTGTATTTCTGATAAATCCAGAGTGCAACGGCATCGGGATTATAAATAACCGTTCTGTCGGTCTTTTTACCGCCGAGTTTTTTCTCGGCAAGAGCGGTCACAACGGGGTTTGCGCCGTCAATTTCGCCTCTTTTTTCAATGCCTGCAAGCTCAAGAGCCGTTGCAAGCACCGACGAAATGCAAATTGAACTGTTTAATTCTGCCATAAAATCACCTTATCCGATAGTTGAAAAAGTTTCTCTCATTTCAGCCGAGCTGCCCGAGGTTATATAATATTCATATGAATACGGGTCAAAGCTTTGGAAAGTTCTGAATTTTATAACCGCAACGTAAGAGGTTGAAGCGTCACGTGACGGGTCTGTTTCATGAGTATTTTCTCTGTCAAAAACGCCTGCAAGGAACTCCGTTTCGTTCGGAACGTAAATGCCGAGACCGAAGCTGTCATCAAATTCGCCGATGAATGCCGACCAGTTTTCTTTGGAGAAGAATTTCGGATAGCCTGCATCAGGCCAGAAAATAAGCTTGGGTTCAATTGTCAGAGCCTCATTTTCCCAGGGATTTTCGCCGCCGTAATAAACAAAGCGGTTAAAGGGTTCAATGCAATAAAACGCAGGAATTTCCTGTGACGTGAAATAAGGCGCGTATCCCGAAAAATCAACGTATCTGCACTCTGCGTGAAGCTTTTTGCCGTCAAGAGTGTATCTCGCCTCCATATACGAGGGCGTAATATTTTCTGCAGGAAGTGCCCAGTCAAGCGGTCTGCATTTGATATAAAGCTCGTTTTCGCTCACACGCAGGTCAACGATTTTACTGCTTTCATTAAACTGATTGCCGCCCTGAACAGGGTTATAATTCCAAAGGTTGCCCATAAATTCGCCCGGAACATAGCCGTCGCCGCTGCTGCCGTTTGTGCCGTAATACGATTGCTGAATAAGTCTGCCTGCATCAAAACGGTTGATGAGGTTGACGTTTTTGCTGACAGCTTTTACGTTGTAACGCTCGGATGCATCGGAATCAACCTTAATAACGTCGTCAACCTCAACGGCTTCAACGTTTGAATCAAGATCCTCAAAGTAGCTCAGTGCGCCACCCCAGAGCATATCCACACCGATTTTGATTGAACCGTTGCTCACGTAGACCTCACGGGCAGGGATTTCACGGTTAAAGGTTGCAACGCCCTTGAGCACAAGCTCGGCGCTGTCGCTGTCAAGCGGTTCAAAAGAGAGCGAATAAAAGCGGTTTGCCTTTTTTCTCTCAAGCATACCGTCAATGAACGAATAGAACTCGCCGTTTTCGGCAGGCTCAAGGAAAAATTCCTCTGCGTATTCCTTATTGTTTCTGCCGTAAACTATTTCGCCTTTAAGGTAAGCGCTGCTTGAATATTCGATGCCGAAATAATTGAAATAACTGCATTTAACCTTGTCAGCGTCAAGGGTGATTTTATCGGTGAATGTGATTTTGCCGTCAGCAAATCTGCCGTTACCGCTGAGGTCATAAGAAATTGAATTGCCGTTGAGAACAAACTGATTTTCGCCGAAATTGCCTGTCTGAACAATAAAAACCGTATCACATTCAGATGGCATAAAGCTCATCGGGTAGCTGATAAAGAACATACAGACCGACAAAAACATACTGAAAATCCTGAACAACAAACTCACAGAAAGCACCGCCTTTAACAAAAAATAGTTTTAATACGCTAACACACTAAAGTATATCATAAACAACACATATTTGTCAAGAAAAGCTGATATTGACATAAAAGTTTTTTACATATATACTATATATTGTATTAAATTAAAGGAGCTGAATTAATGAAATATAATATCAGCCGCAAGCTTCACGCAGATTTTAACGTTTATGAAGAAAACAAGCTGCCTGCACGCAGTTGGTTTGTTCCGTTTTCTTGCGAAGAGGCTCTTCAGAAAACCGATTATAAAAACGAAAGATATCTTTCCGACAGGGTTATTATGCTCAGCGGCGAATGGGATTTTAAATATTATGCCAAGCTGAGCGACGTTCCCGAAGAATTGAACACGGATAAAACAAAGTTTGACAAGCTTTCCGTTCCCTCAACGTGGCAAAGAACGGGTTATGACCAAATCGCATATATCAACACCCGTTACCCGTTTCCCAAAAAGCCGCCGCATATTCCTCAGGACGTTGCAGTCGGCATATACAGAAAAAGCGTTGAAATTTCCGCCAATTCTGACCGCAGAATCATCAGCTTTCTCGGCGTTGCGGGCGCACTCGCTCTCTACGTAAACGGCAAATACGTCGGCTACAGCGAGGGCTCGCACAACACGGCTGAATTTGATATAACCCCGTTTGTTTCAAGCGGCATAAACGAAATTCTTGCCGTCAATTACAAATGGAGCAACGGTTCCTATCTCGAATGTCAGGATATGTTCCGTGAAAACGGTATTTTCAGAGACGTATTCATTATAAATCAGAATAAAAATCACGTTGACGATATACTCTTAAGACCCTCAAAGAACGCCGACGGCACTTATGATTTGAAAATTGAAATCAAGGGCAGTTTTGACAGCAACACAGCCGTTTCCGCTCAGTGCAGCGGTCTTTTTGAGAAAACACAGATTAACGAAAAAGCCGTTATCAGGTCGCTTTCGCCCGACGAATGGACTGCCGAAACGCCCAGGCTTTATGAAGCAATCATCACTGTTGAGAGCGACGGCAAAACCGAAGAGATTATCCGTACCTATATCGGCTTCCGTGACATAAAAATTGACGGCGAGGTTTTCCGTTTCAATTCAAAGGCTATAAAACTCATCGGCGTTAACCATCACGATACTCATATGACAAAGGGCTACGCAATGAGCCTTGATGACCTTGAGCTTGACGTTAAGCTGATGAAAGAATATAACTGCAACTGCGTGCGCACTTCGCACTATCCCCCCGACCCTGTTTTCCTTACGATGTGCGATTTTTACGGTCTTTACGTTGTTGACGAAGCGGATATTGAAACCCACGGCTTTTATGCCACACCCGGCACCTACAGACCCAACAGACTTTCAAACAACCTCAAATGGTCTCCCCGCTATCTCGACAGGGTTTCAAGAATGTATCATCGTGATAAAAACCACCCTTCAGTTACAATGTGGAGCCTCGGCAACGAATCGGGCGGCTGGAAATGTCAGGACGTCTGCTGTGAATATTTAAAAGAGGTAAACCCCGAAGTGCCCGTGCATTATGAGGGCGTTTGCCGCACAAAGCGCTGGGCATACGACGTTGTTTCAAGAATGTATGCTTCACCTGCTCTTATGGAAAAAGTGCTCAAGGGCAAAGCAGGCAAAAAATACAAAGGCAAGCCTTTCTTCCAGTGCGAATATGCCCACGCAATGGGTAACGGACCCGGCAAACTTGAAGAATATATGCAGCTTTTCTATGCTTCGGAGCAATTCCTCGGCGGCTGCATCTGGGAATGGGCAGACCACAGCGTTTATGACGAAAACGCAAAATACAAATGGACGTACGGCGGCGACCATAACGAGCCGATTCACGACGGAAATTTCTGCGTTGACGGTCTTTTCTTCCCCGACAGACAGCCCTCAAGCGGTGCGCTTGAAATGAAAGCCTGCTACAGACCGATAAGGGCAAAATATCTCGGCAACGGCAAGTTTGAACTCAGGAATTACAGAAGCTTCACCGATACTTCGGATATCGTTATCGGCTACGAAATAACCGAAAACGGCAAGGCAGTTTTCAACGGCAAGGTCGGTGCGCTGATTCCTCCCGAGAGCAAAACGCTGCTTGAAATCAAGAGCGATTACCTCGGCAAAAAAGACAGCGATATTTTTGTTAATTTCATTTATACAAGCAAGGCTGACGGCTCTGAAATCGCAACCGAACAGGTTATTATCAGCGAAAAAACGCTTGCAGACGGCATCGGCAAATATGCCGAAATCGAAAACGGCAACATCATCACCGCAACCTTCAAGGACGGCGAAGCTGTTTTTGACAAATCCTGCGGACTTATCAGCTACAAAAAGAACGGCAAGGAATATCTTAACAAGAAACCCTTTGACGGTCTGACAGGCTTTGTGCCCCACATATACAGAGGCAGACTTGACAACGATATGTATACCGTTATTTACTGGAATATTTTCGGTCTTGAAAACGCAAAAACAATTATGACCGATTGCAAGCTCAAGAGCGACGCCGACGGCGAATTTATACGCACAAAGTTCAGATTCATCGGCAAAAAGGTTCTCTGCCTTGCAAAAGCAAGCGTTGACTACCGCATAGACGAAAACGGAAAAATCAGAATCACCGCAAAACTCAAAAAGTCGTTCCCGTTAACCGCAAAGCTACCCCGATTCGGCGTACACTGCGAATTTGACCCCGAATTCAAGGACGTTGCTTATTACGGCAGAGGTCCTGTTGAAAACTACAGCGATTTCAAAGAGCATTCCCCCATCGGCAGATACGAATGCGCCGTTAGCGATATGGCTCACAAATACATAAAGCCGCAGGATTCGGGCAACAGAGGCGACACCCGTGAGAGCGCACTGATTGCGAAAGACACCAAAATCACATTCAGAGCTGACGGCAAACCGTTCAGCTTCAACGCAAATCCGTTTACTCTTAACCAGCTCAAAAAAGCACAGCATATTGAGGATTTGCCCGACGTTGAAACGGTTTTCACCGCCGTTGACGGCTTTGTTGCAGGCACAGGCACAGGCAGCTGCGGTCCCGGACCTGCAAAAGAACACACAATCGCATTCAGCTATACAAAGCCGCTTGAATACAGCTTCACCTTTGAAGTTGAATAACAAAATAACCGAGGCAGGACTTACGTCTTACCTCGGTATTTTTTTACCATTCAACGGTCTGATAGTACGGAGCATTCTGTGAATCAATTGCGTAAGAAGCAATATATCTCACCGAACGTGTCTGCTCATTATATGCAAAAATCAAAAACCAATAATACGTCTGATCCGCTTCAACTTTCTGCTCGGTATCGATATAATAAAAACAATTCCATTCGCCCTTATTTTCCGAATGCACGTAATTATCGGGCGCATCGTTAACCGCTTGCAAAAACTCATTTTCAGACAAACTCCACTCGGCAAAAATATCAAAAGAATGATCAATCGCAGACTGATACATATAATAATATCTTGTTGTGTAAGGATATGAGTCAACCCATCCATCGCCTTTTTTGCCTGCGCTTTCGGGAATTTTCTCGGGAAAAATCCTTCTGATTTCTTCGCCGTAAACATCTTCAACGGTGCTGTCAAGAATAAGATAATCGGCAACGTCGGTTGTTTGCGAATAAACCGTCGGAACAAAACCGATTGCAAAAACAGAAGTTAACAATGACGGCACAATAAGAGCAAAACAACAGAGAATCAGAATTTCCGAAGCGGTTTTGCGTCTTTTTCTGCCCTTTGAAAAGCTGAATTTTTTTCTGCAGAGCAAAAATGAAACAACACCCATAACCATAATCAGAAACCAACCGAAACACAAGATAAAATTCCACAAAAAGTCTTTGGCGGTAAAATGTGAATATCTGAATTGCATCTTATTTATCAGATTAACACCTGCATAAACAAGAATCGGCAGAATTGTAAAAATCAAAGACGCAACAACTGCGAATTTTCTGTCTGATTCATCACGGGCAGAATGCATCATATCTTCATCGGGTACTTTAGCCGCGCTCACGGTTGCAGAAAGAGCTTCGCAAACCGTATCGGCATTGATTGCACTGTCAGCTTCAATGCTTTTAAGCCTTGCAACAATCTCCGCTTTGTTTTCAATTTCAGTTTCGGTATTTTCAATAAACGCACTCACAACGCAGCGAGCCTGCGTTTCGTCGGTTAAAAGCGCCCTTATATCAGCAATTGAAAAGCCTGCCTTACGAAGAAGCGCAATTTTTTTCAGCAGAGCAACGTCACTTTCACTGAACTCAATATTCTTTCTTCCTGCGTGATTTTCAGTGATTTCGGGCGCAATAAGACCGCTGTCAATATAAAGCCTGACGGCACGGTCGGTAAGACCCGTTATTTCGGTAACGGTCTTGATTTTCATAAAATCCGCCCCCTTTCAACTTAATATTAAGCTTTTACCCAAGGTGAATGTCAAGCATTTTTGAAAATTATTAATAAAATCTTTTAAATTGTTGATTAATCCGCCAATTATGATATAATTAACCTATCTTTCATATAACGAGGAATGATAATTATGGAAAAATACGCAAGATTCAGATATCAGCCGTGTTTGCCTCTGGGTGAGGACGGCACAAGAGTTACCGCTTCGCAAAAGCATATTTCGCTTTCAAGAAAAGCTGCAGGCGAAGGTATGGTTCTTATTAAGAACAATAACAACGCTCTTCCCCTTGCATCGGGCGAAAAAATTGCCCTTTTCGGCAAGGCAACAATTGAATATATCAAAGGCGGCGGCGGCAGCGGCGACGTTCACTGCCCCTATATCCGCAACATCTTTGAAGGCTTCAAATCAAAAGAAAAAGACGGCAAGGTTCAGATTTATATGCCCCTTATTGATTTTTATAAGGACTACGTTGAAAAAGAAAGCGTACATATCCCGACGCAGGACCAGATAAACGCAACATGGGACATCGTTAACGCAATGGAATTCTGCACAAAGCGCGACGATATGACCTATGACACCTTTGCTTCAATGCACGTTAAGGAGCCTGCAGTGCCTGCAGAGCTTATCAAATTGGCATCCGAATGGGCTCACACCGCAATCATCACACTCAGCCGTTTCTCGGCAGAGGGCGTTGACCGCAGACCGCAGGGCGGCGACTATTACCTCTCTGACATCGAAAAAGACCTTATAACCGAAGCAGGCAAGCTTTTCAATAAGGTTGTCATCGTAATCAACTCGGGCGCAACAATCGACTGCGAATTCATTGCGGAAAACGATAACGTTGACGGTATTCTCTTTGGCTGGCAGGGCGGCATTGAGGGCGGCTCGGCAATTGCCGACATTCTTTGCGGCGACGTTAACCCCTCGGGCAAAATGGCGGATACAATTGCAAAGTCTTATGACTGCTACCCCTGTAAAGAGGAATTCTGGGAAAGCTTCAAATATATTGATTATTCAGACGATATCTACGTCGGCTACCGTTATTTTGAAACAATCCCCGAAGCAAAAAAATGCGTTCGCTATCCCTTCGGCTTTGGTCTTTCATACACGCAGTTTGAAATCAGCGGCAGAGTATGCTGTGAGAGTGACGGCAAAATAATCGCCGTTGCAACGGTCAAAAATATCGGCTCTGT
>JAGBAK010000012.1 GCA_017938985.1 Clostridia bacterium | reverse complement strand
GCAGTAACGTCAAAAAGGTCGCTTACAGCAAGATTTTTTGGGTCAGCTCCCTTGGCTTTAGCGACGGCTGTGAGAGCAGGGCAAAGCTTGGTGAGATCTTTGTTTGCAGCGATTTCGTCATATGCCTTTTCCATATCGCTCTTTCTCTTGTCATCAAGGTCATCGCGCTCGGAATAGGGTGTTACAACGATTTCGGGTTCGCAGGAATCCTCGCCGTATTCGATTTCAATAATTACAGGTGCATCGTTGCCTGAGGGGCTTGCAACGAAACCGCCGTTTGCAAATGCAATAACGCTGACGGAAACTGCAAGAACCGTTGCCAGAACAATTGCCAAAATCTTTTTCATAATTAATCAACCTTTCAAATTTATTTTCAAATGATTATTTGCAAATTCAATAAAATCGGCAGTATAAGCTTTGCCGAGCTTTTTCTCAAGTATTTTATAGGCTTTGCCGATGTCGGGTGCTCTGTTTTGCATATTGTGGCAGTCAGAGCCGATAAAATGAAATCTGCTCTTTTTTGCCAGACGAAAAGCCCTGAATCTTGAAAAAGAACCGTTGATGAATTCTGCGTTGACCTGCATAAGCACACCGTTTGCCAACAATCTGCAGAACGTTGTTTCGCTTTGACAGAAAACGGATCTTTCTATATGTGCCAGAACAGGAATATATCTGCCGCTTGAAGCTATGTCGGTTATTTCTCTTATTGTTGATTCCGACCACTTGCATTCGGGCATTTCGATAAGCAGAAGCCGTGTTCCCTGAATACGAAGTGAATCGAGTCCGTCAAGGCGGCTCAAGCCGTCATAGTATCTGATTTCAGCACCGGGAAGAATTGCAGGCAGGCTGTCGGGTATTTCTTTCACGAGCGCGTCAAAAGCGTTTTGCCTCCTGTTCAGAAATGCTTCAACAGATTCATCGTTTGCATAAAAGTGAGGAGTTGCAACAACTCTGCTTATTCCTTGCTCAGACAGAGCGGTGAGCATCTCAATGCTTTCGGCAACGCTTTTGCTTCCGTCGTCAATTGCGGGCAGAATATGAGTATGAAAATCCGTCATATATTCACCCTCTTATTTTTTGACGGCATCACCGTAGGTTTTGTAGTTCCTGTAGTAGTGTTTGTATTTATATTTGCCGTAAGCTCTTTTGCCGTTTTTATAATCGTTGATAACACAGCCGAGAACGTTTACGTCAGAAAGACGAAGCTGTCTGAAGCAGTTTTCAAGCTCTTTTTTCTCTGTGTAATCTTCCCTGACAACAACAACCATACCGCTGATAAATTTTGAAACTGCAAGTGCGTCTGAAACAAGGTTAACGGGCGGCAGGTCAATGATGATGCAATCAAAACTCTCGGAAAACGAACTGAGAATGTTTTTCATTCTTGCTGAGCCGAGAAGCTCCGACGGGTTGGGAGGCAAAGCTCCTGAGGGAATGATGTACCAATTATTATATTCGGGCGATTTGAATTCGCTCATCTGTATTGAAGCGGCGCCTTTGAGCAAATCCGTGAGACCGAAGATGTTTTCTATACCCATCTTTTTTGCAACACTCGGCAGACGCATATCGCCGTCAATAAGCAAAACCTTTTTGCCGCTTTCTGCCATAACGTATGACAGGTTAACGGCAGTTGTGCTTTTGCCTTCGCCTCTCATAGCGCTTGTAACGCCGATAATTGAGCATTTTTCGTCTTCGGGAAGTGTAAAGGAAAGGTTGGTTCTGAGCAGCTTATACTGTTCAACAGCCGTGAATTCGAGATTTTTGTGTAAAGTTTTTGCATCAGCGGAACCTGAGCTGAAACTTGGCTTTGTTTTACCGAACATAGCAGATTACCCTTCCTTTCTTTTGTAGTAAGCATATTTTTTTGCTCCCACGTTTGTAAGGTCGGGAACCTTTGCAAGTATGG
>JAGBAK010000131.1 GCA_017938985.1 Clostridia bacterium | reverse complement strand
GCAAAGATTGAGCTTTCAGGTGTAACAACTTCAAACATCAGCCTTCCTTTCATCACTGCTGATGCAACAGGTCCCAAGCACCTTGAAATGACTCTCACAAGAGCAAAGTTCAACGAACTCACAGCCGACCTTGTTGAAGCAACAATGGGTCCCGTTCGTCAGGCAATGAGCGACTCAGGTCTCAACACAAGCGAAATCAATAAGGTTCTTATGGTTGGCGGTTCTTCAAGAATTCCTGCCGTTCAGGAAGCAATCAAAAAGTATCTCGGCGCTGAACCCTTCAAGGGCATCAACCCCGATGAATGCGTTGCTATCGGTGCTGCAATTCAGGGCGGCGTTCTCGGCGGCGAAGTCAAGGGTCTCCTTCTTCTCGACGTAACACCTCTTTCACTCGGCATCGAAACAATGGGCGGTATCAACACAAAGATTATTGACAGAAACACAACTATCCCCGTTAAGAAGAGCCAGATTTTCTCAACCGCAGCTGATAACCAGCCCTCAGTTGAAGTTCACGTTCTTCAGGGCGAAAGAGAGTTTGCAAAGGACAACAAAACCCTCGGCATCTTCCATCTTGACGGTATTATGCCCGCTCGCAGAGGCGTTCCTCAGATCGAAGTAACCTTTGATATTGACGCAAACGGCATCGTTCACGTTTCCGCAAAGGACCTCGGCACACAGAAGGAGCAGTCAATTTCCATCACAGCTTCAACAAATATGTCCAAAGAGGATATTGAAAAGGCTGTTCAGGAAGCAGAAAAATTTGCTCAGGAAGATAAGCAGCGCCGTGAAGACGTTGACACACGCAACAACGCTGACCAGATGGTTTACCAGTGCGAAAAGCTTATCAGCGAAGAAGGCGATAAGTTCAGCGATGACGAAAAGGCTGCTCTCAACGAAAAAATTGATGCTCTTAAGGAAGCTCTCAAGGGTGAAGATATCAACCTCATCAAGAGCCGTCAGGAAGAGCTTACACATAAGTTCTATGAGGTTTCCGAAAAGCTTTATAAAGCAGCTCAGGAAGCAGCTCAGGCTCAGGGCGGTGCAGCTCCCGGTGCAGACGCAGGTTACACCGAAGCAAACTACACTGAATATGATGATAACAATCAGTAATTATTAATACAAAGCATAAGGGCGGATATTATCCGCCCGTTGCCTGTTGATAAAGTCGCTGAAACATAAACGAAATAAAACTGAAAACCTTGTCAGCCTCCCTTTCAGGGGAGGTGGCATTTTCGACAGAAAATGACGGAGGGTTGCAAAAATAATTTTTTCGTTTATTTGACGTTTTTTCTCCCATCGACGTACCGCTGTACGCTTTCGGTCGAAGAAAACACCATTCAGCTTCCTTTCTCAACAGCCACATTTAAACATTCTTAAAGGAGCTACTCCCTTGGAAGATAAAAGAGATTATTATGAAGTCCTTGGTGTGCAAAAAGGCGCAAGCGATGACGAAATAAAAAAAGCATACAGAAAAAAAGCCAAAGAGTATCATCCCGACCTCAATCCGGGTGATGCTCAGGCGGAAGCCAAGTTCAAAGAAGCAAATGAAGCGTATGAGGTTCTCTCCGACAACCAGAAAAGGGCACGCTATGACCAGTTCGGTCACGCAGGCGTTGACCCCAATTACGGTGCAGGCGGCGGAGGATTCGGCGGCGGTTTCGGCGGTGGCGGATTCGATTTTGACCTGGGCGATATTTTCGGCTCATTCTTCGGCGGCGGTTTTGGCGGCGGCAGACAGTCCAACCCCAACGCACCCAGAAAGGGTGAGGATATCCAGACGAGGGTAACCGTTTCGTTTGAGGATGCCGCAAAGGGCTGCAAAAGAACGGTTGATATCAACCGCATCGATACTTGCCCCGACTGTAACGGCTCGGGCGCAAAGTCAGGCACAAGCGCAAAAACCTGCCCCGATTGCGGCGGCAGAGGTTACGTTGTTGTTGACCAGAGAACACCTTTCGGCGTTATGCAGACTCAAAAGACCTGCCCCAAATGCTCGGGCAAGGGCAAGGTTATAACCGACCCATGCGAAAAATGCCGCGGTGCAGGCAGAGTTTCAACAAAAACGTCTGTTGACGTCAACATACCTGCAGGCATTGATGACAGACAGGTTTTCACCGTCAGAGGTGCAGGCAGCGCAGGCACAAACGGCGGACCCAAGGGCGACAGCTATACCGATATGTTAGATGAACGTTTATTGGAAACCCCTTCTGTTGCAATCGAGCGTTGTTATGAAGTGGCCGACCAGATGGCAAAGCTTTCTTCCAAGGCAATCCAG
>JAGBAK010000130.1 GCA_017938985.1 Clostridia bacterium | reverse complement strand
GACGTCTTACCGTGGTCAACGTGACCCATAACAACAACAACAGGGTCTCTAGGAAGAAGATTCTCTTCTGTATCCTCTGTATCGTCAATGATTCTGTCTTCGATTGTAACAACAACCTGCTTTTCAACCTTTGCGCCGAGTTCTTCTGCAAGTATAGCGGCTGTTTCGTAGTCAAGAACCTCGTTTACGGTTGCCATCTGACCGAGCATAAAGAGCTTTTTGATAACTTCCGCAGCGGTCATCTTGAGCATTGCGGCAAGCTCGCCAACAGTGATTTCTTCGGGCAGCTTGAGCTGAAGCTGAGGCTTCTTTGCTCTTTCGGCAGCAATTCTCTTGAGTCTTTCTGCTTCTGTTTCTCTTCTTGAAGAACGCATACCGCCCTGCTTTCTGTACTGCTGGCTCTTCTGCTTGATCTTCTGCTTGCTTACGGAATTATCGTGCTGCTGTGTTTTGTTTGTGGGAGCAATGTTTTCGTATCTCTCGTTATACTTATCAAGGTCAACGTTGCTTGCTCTTGTATCAATTGTGCGAGCCTCGCCCTTTGTTCTGGACTGCATGGGCTTATCTTCTTTTTTCTTTTCAGGCTGCGGAGCAGGCTTTTTCTGCGGCATGGGAGGCAGCTTATTTGCGTTGTTCTTCTGCTGCTGAACGGGTTTCTTTTCTGCAGGCTTTTCTTCCTTCTTTGCAGGAGCGGCAGGCTTTTCAGCCTTCTTTTCTGCAGGTTTCTCCGCTTTCTTTTCTTCCTTTTTCTCAACAGGCTTTTCGGGAGCAGCCTCTGCCTTGACTTCTTCTTTTTCTTCTGCAGGTGCAGCTTCTTCTGCCTTTTCAGCCTTTTTCTTTTCCGACTTAACGAAATTGAAATATTCGTTAAGGTCTTCAGTCTGGTTTTCTTTTGTGAAGGTCTCAAAGATAACGTCAAGCTCATCTTCTTCAAGAGCTGTCATATGCTTTTTCTGACCGTCAAAATATTTGCCAAGCAAATCAACAACTATGTTGCTTTTGATATCGAAGTCTTTTGCGACCTCGTGCACTCTGTATTTATTAATCATTCGGTAACCTCCCCTGTTGTGTTCAGAAGCCCAAGCATAGATTTTGCAAAGCCTTCATCGTTAACTGTAAGCACTGCGGATTTAAGACCCGTAGCGTGTCTGATATCTTCCATTGTTGAGTGCAGAATTCTGACAGGAATATTTCTGCCCTCAAAGTTTGCTTCTCTTTCTGTTTCAAGCCTGAGCCTTGGCGAAGAATCGCTGCTGAGCAGGCACAAACAGGCGCTTTTGCTTCTGATTGAACCTATTGCTCCGTCATGCCCGCAGCTTAATTTGCCTGCCTTGCGGCACATACCTAAAAGAGAAAGAAATTTAGGATTATCCGTCATTTCTGAGTTCTTCCTCCATTTTATCAAAAACTCCGTCCGGTATAGCGCAGGAGAATGCACGCTCAAACCTTTTGGCTTTTCTTGCTTTTGCAAGGCACTCGGGGTCATGGCAAACGTAAGCGCCTCTGCCGGGCTTTTTGCCTGTGAGGTCAAGCGAAACTTCGCCTTCGGGACTTCTTACAACCCTTACAAGCTCTTTTTTAGGCTTCATTTCATTGCAGCCTGTGCATTTTCTCATCGGGATACGGCGGGTAGGCATCGGTTCAACTCCTTAATATATTATGGGTTTATTGTGAATTATTCGTCAAAATTGATAACAGCTTCTTCTGTTTCGGGATTGATGTCGATTTTCCAGCTTGTGAGCTTTGCGGCAAGACGTGCGTTCTGACCCTTGTTGCCGATAGCAAGCGAAAGCTGGTTGTTGGGAACAACAACTCTGCAGGAATGTTCTTCTTCGCTGAGGATTTCAACGGAGATAACGTCTGCGGGAGCAAGAGCTGCCGCAACAAATTCTGCGGGGTTTTCGCTGTAGCGAACAATATCAAGCTTTTCGCCGCCGAGCTGGTCGACAATCTTGTTGACTCTTGCGCCCCTCTGACCTATGCAAGCACCTACGGGATCAACGTTTTCGTCTGCGCTGTAAACGGCGATCTTGCTTCTTGAGCCTGCTTCACGGGAAACGGACTTGATTTCAACGGTGCCGTCAAAGATTTCGGGAACTTCGCTCTCAAGCAGTCTTCTTACAAGACCGGGGTGAGTTCTTGAAATTGTGGCTCTGGGACCCTTTGTTGCATCTCTGACCTCTGCGATATAAACCTTGACAAGGTCGCCCTCTTTGAAGCTGTCTGTGGGCAGCTGCTCTGTACGGAGAAGTCTTTCCGAAAGCTTGCCGATTTCAACAAAAGCATCAAGAGTTTCGGGGTCGATCTTTGAAATTTTGGCTGTAACGATTTCCTGATTCTTGTTCTGGAATTCTTCTCTGATCTGACCGTGTTCAGCCTCTCTGATTGCCTGACGGAGAATGTGCTTGCCTTTTTCTGCGGCAATACGGCTTACTTCTTTTGTTTCAAGCTCGATTTCGATGATGTCGCCTGCAAGAGCGTTCTTCTTGAATCTCTGTGCCTGCTCAACAAGCATATCTTCATCGGGGTCAACAATTTCGGAAACAACGTTTTTGCGCACAAAAACTCTCATGTCGTTCTTATCCTTGTCGATTTCGCAGAAAACGATGTCTTTATTGTTATAATCTCTTTTAACTGCTGTTACGATAGCTCTCTGAATGCCCTCAAGCAGAGCTGATTCCTGAATGTTCTTCTCTTTGCCGAGAAGTCTGACTGCCTCAAAAAATTCGCTGTTATTCATTTTAGT
The DNA here is from genome assembly GCA_017938985.1 of Clostridia bacterium. GTDB lineage: Bacteria > Bacillota > Clostridia > Oscillospirales > Acutalibacteraceae > CAG-177. The sequence continues at coordinate 84,488 of JAGBAK010000130.1, read as the reverse complement.
GACCATTCCTTTCACTCTGTATTCTATTTTGAAATTAAATTAAAAACTGAAATCATCAAGTCTGATTTTGCTTGCCTCTTTTTTGTCAATAACCATTGCGCTGCCGTCTTCAAGGCGGAGGGTTATTGCATGACCGTCAAAATCCTCAAGAATTCCGCCGAATTCTCTCTGACCGTCAACTGCTCTGATAAGCTTGACCTTGATTTTTTCGCCCTTGCAGGCTTCAAAGTGAGCGTCACGCACAAGCTCACGCTCAATGCCGGGTGAAGAAACCTCAAGGCAGTAGCTCTGCTCAATGGGGTCAGCCTCATCAAGAGGCTTGTCGATTGCGCGGCTCATATTTTCGCAGTCCTCAATTGAAATACCGCCCTCTTTATCAATAAAAATACGCAGGAACCAATCGGCGCCTTCCTTAACAAATCTGATATCCCAGATGTCAAGTCCGAGCTGCTCGGCAACGGGTTTTGCAATTTCCCAAACAGCAGCAACGGTGTTGCCGCCCTTACCTTTTGCCATGGTCGAATCCTCCTTTTTTCTTTTTGTGAATTAAGTTTTTTACATAAACAAAAGAGCGGGTCGCCCCACTCTCATACAAAACTAAATCCTACTGTCAGTTATTTTACCACAAGATTTCATAAATATCAAGTATTATTTTAATAATTACATCATAATGCGTGATTTTCGTTAATTTTCGTATAAAATACATATTGATATAGCGTTAGTTTAGGTATAAAATGATATAAATTTCAAACTTTGAATCCAGGTGAACCTAATGATTATTGATTTCCACACCCACTGTTTCCCTGATAAAATCGCTTCAAAAGCTATGGACCGGCTCCGTATGCGTTCAGGCATAGTCAGACCTTTTCACAACGGCAGCGTCAACGGTCTGCTTGAGCTGCAAAAAAGAGACGGCGTTGATTATTCCGTTGTGCTCAACATCGCAACCAACCCCCGTCAGCAAAAAAGCGTTAACGATTTTACAATTTCGCTCAAAGAGGTTGAGGGAATCATTCCTTTCGGCAGCGTTCATCACGAAAGTCCCGAAGCTCTTGACGAGCTTGAAAGGCTCAAAGAAAACGGAATTAAAGGTGTCAAGCTTCACCCCGACTATCAGGATTTTTTTGTTGATGACGAAAAAATGCTTCCCATATACGAAAAAATCGGTCAACTCGGTCTGATAACCGTTTTTCACTGCGGATTTGATATCGGCTATCCCGAGCCCGTTCACTGTTCGCCGGAAAGACTTGCAAGAGTTCTTCACGCATTCAACGGAGCTCCCGTTGTTGCCGCTCATTTCGGCGGTCTTTGCGCAAGACCCGAAACGCTTGAGCATCTCTGCGGCAAGGACGTTTATCTTGACACCGCTTATTGTTACGGTATGCTTACACCCGGAAAAGCGAAAGAGCTTATAGATATTCACGGCGCAGATAAAATTCTGATGGGCAGTGACGCCCCGTGGAGCGCACCCTGGCAGGAAATTGCGCTTGTTAAGTGCTTCGGACTTTCGGAAGAGGACGAAAAAGCAGTCCTCGGCGAAAACGCACGAAAACTGCTCGGTCTTTAATTCCTTAAATCATCAAGAGTCAATTCGTAAGCAGGCAAAAATTCTTCAAGAAAAACCTTTGCCTCGGGCAAATCAAGGTTTTCAACACTTTTTTTGACACCCTCGCCTGCTTTTGTGAATTCGGTGTTGCCCGCCTTTTTTTCTTCAAGACATTTTATGAGTGCGCTGATTTTATCGGCAGCTTTAACAAGCTTCCAAAGCTCCGAATCAGCTTCCTCGGGAATCAGAAACGGTGCAAACTCATCCCTGAAATCCTCGGGTAACATTTCCACAAGGCTTTTGCAGGCGTTATCTTCAACCGTTTTGTATGCCGCTCTGACCTCTTCGCTGTAATACTTGACAGGAGTCGGCATATCGCCCGTAAGCGTTTCGGGCATATCGTGATATAATCCGAGCAGAGCCGCTCTTTCGCCGTTATATTTTTTACCGAAGCGCTTGTTGCCGATTACGGCAAGTGCATTTGCAATAACCGCAACCTCAAAGCTGTGCTCGCTCAGGTTTTCGCTGTGTTCGTTTCTCATAAGTGCCCAGCGGTTTATATATTTCATTCTTGATGCCATTGCAAAAAATCCGTTATCCATAAGAATCCTCCGAAATAAATTAACAAAATGATAACACAAAACTCTTGCTTTTGCAACGCCGATTATTATATACTTTCCATTATAAACAAGTTTTAACATAAGGAATTTGAAATGAAACTTTGCCTTGCCTGTTTTAAAGAATGTGAAGATAATCTTCAAAGCTGTCCGCATTGCGGCTACGGCTCGGATTCCTTTGCCCGAATGCCGTCAGCTCTGCCCATCGGCACAATTCTGCAGGGAAGATATATGACAGGCAAAGCAGAAATGAACAAAAACGGCATCGTTTACGCCGCTTTTGACAATCAAACAAAAAAGGCAATCAACCTTATTGAATATTATCCGGAGGACAACGTTTCGGGCAGAAGAGGCAACGCTCTGATTTATATAGATGCTCAGGCTGCCGAAAAAGCGCTTTCAAAGCTTGAAAACAAGAAGAAAAACAAAGGCTTTGCCGTAAACAACACGTTTTACACTTTTTCGGATTATAATACCGCCGAAAAATCCGCAAGGGCAAAGGCAAACCGCATTTTCAGAAATATTGCTTATATTTCCAGCTTTATATGTCTGCTTCTGAGTGCCGTTTATCTGCTCAAATACTTTGTGCTCGACAACAACAGTTATCAAAAAAATGCTCTGGCAATGCAAAGTATGCTCAACGGCGAAGTCACCACAGTTGTCGGCATTGACCCTCTTGAAGAAATAAGAAAGCAATATCCGGGCGTTGATTTTCCCGAAGGAATGAACCCGAGTTTCGCTGAACTTTATTCCCAAAACAACGAGCTTGCAGGTCAGGTGACCATTGACGGTCTTTATTCGGAGGATATTCCGTTTGATTTTGCCGTTATGCAGACGGATAACAATGACAAATATCTGACAGTTGATGTTTTTGGAGAAAACAATAAATACGGTCAGCCCTATTTCGATTACCGCAACAGTTTGAAAACGCTTGACCGCAATACAATAATCCACGGTCATAATATGCGTTATGACGATAACGTTTTCGGCGGTCTGGAGCAATACAAAGACCCTGAAACCTTCAAAGAGCATCCCATAATCAAAATGAAAACGCTCTACGGCGATTACACGTTCAAAATCTACGCCGTTATCGTCGTTAACGGCAACACGGAGCAGGATAACGGCAAACGTTTCTACTATAATTTCGCCAAGGCAACCGACGTTGAGTTTGCCAAATATCTTGAAGAGCTCGACAAGCGCAAGCTTTACTCTACAGGCGTTGACATAACAAAATACGATAAAATCATAACTCTTTCCACCTGCTGCTATGATTTTGAAGACGCACGTCTTGCGGTTATCGGCAGACTTGTGCGCGAGGGAGAAGATTTAACGGTTGACACTTCTCTCGTTACCGTTAACCCGAGTCCCAAATATCCTCAGGCATATTATGATGAGAGAGAAATCTCCAACCCCTATAAAAATGACGAGCATCTTTTTATGGTGCCCTAATCAAAAAAACAAAGTAGGTCATATTATGAAAACCATCAACGTATCCGCATCAACAGAATATGACGTTGTCATCGGCTCCGGCATTCTTGAATCGCTGGGCAGCAGATGCGCCGATTTGCTCGGAAAAAGCAGAGCGGCGGTCATAACCGATTCAAACGTTGCTCCGCTGTGGCTTGACAAAGCCGTCAGCAGCCTTAAAAACGCAGGTATCGACGTTATCACATACGTTTTTCCTGCAGGCGAAGAATCCAAATGCAAGGAAACACTTTTTGAAATTCTTGAATTTATGGCAGAAAACAAGCTCACACGCAGTGATTTTGCCGTTGCTCTGGGCGGCGGCGTAACGGGCGATATGACAGGTCTTGCGGCTTCGCTTTATCTGCGCGGAATACCCTTTGTTCAGGTACCCACAACTCTGCTTGCCGCCGTTGATTCTTCTGTTGGCGGCAAAACAGCCGTTAATCTCACTGCAGGCAAAAACCTGATGGGCGCATTCTATCAGCCGTCGCTCGTTGTCTGCGATACCGATACACTCGGCACTCTTTCGCCCGAAATCTTTGCAGACGGTATGGCAGAGGTTATCAAATACGGCGTGGTTTTTGACAGAGAGCTTTTTGATACCGTTAAGAGCGGAAAAGTTGAAAGCAACATTGAAAACGTAATTGCACGCTGTGTTGAACTTAAGCGTGACGTTGTTGCAAAAGATGAATTTGACAAAGGTGACAGACAGCTTCTCAACTTCGGTCACACAATGGCGCACTCCATCGAAAAGCTGAGTAACTTTGAGATTTCACACGGCAGTGCCGTTGCAATCGGTATGGTTATTGCCGCAAAGGCAGGCGCAAAGCTCGGCTGGAGCAAAGAGGACTGCACCGCAGAAATAATTGAAGCCAACCAGAACAACAACCTGCCTGTTGAATGTGACTTTTCACCCGACGCTCTTGCAGACGTTGCTCTTTCGGATAAAAAGCGTACAGGCGGAACAATTAATTTTGTTGCACCCGAAAAAATCGGCAAATGCTATCTCAAAAAAGTGCCTGTTGACGTGCTTTATGAAATTGCACGGTGTAAATAAAAAAGAAAGGTGAGCTGATAATGATTTTCCGCAGCGCAACCGTTGATGACTTTGAGTCGGTTATGCCGCTTATTTATGAGCTTGCAAGGCTTCACATTGAAGGCAAACCCGAAATATTCAAAGCCGTTCCCGATCTCTCAAAGAAAGATTTCAAAAAACTAATCAAATCCGATAACCGCACGCTCACCCTTCTTGAGATTGACGGAGAAATTGTCGGTGTCAGTAACTGGCAGATCAGACAGTGCCGCAACAACGAAACTCTTTCAGACCGCACTTTTGCGGTAATAGATGAACTTGCGGTCAGCGAAAAACACCGCCGCAAGGGTTACGGAAAGCTCCTTTTCAACAAAACGCTTGAGCTTGCAGCACAAAAAGGGGCAACATCCGTTGAACTGTACGTGTGGGAATTCAACGAATCTGCAAAAAAATTCTATGAAAGTCTCAATATGAAGCCTCAGCGAATCCTTTTGGAATCAGAAATATAACCCGGAGAATCAATATGAACATTCAGATAACCCCAACCCTGTTGTCGGGCAGCATTGACGGCATTGCGTCAAAATCCTTTGCGCACCGTGCGCTGATATGTGCCGCCCTTGCAAAGGGTGAAAGCAAAATCAGAATAAACACTTCTTCCGAGGACATTGAAGCTACGGTTGACTGCCTGAAGAATCTCGGCGCAGGCATTGAGAAAAACGGTGACGTTTATACTGTCACACCCATTGCCGCACCCCTGAAAAACGCAGAAATCAACTGCCGTGAAAGCGGCTCAACAATCCGTTTTCTGCTTCCCGTAATCTGCGCACTCGGCACGGAGACAATTATAAATGCAGGCGGCAGACTGCCTGAAAGACCGCTTTCTCCGCTCAAAGAAGAGCTTATAAGAGCAGGTGCATCTGTCTCGGAATCTTTTCCGCTTAAAGTTTCAGGCAAAATCGGCTGCGGAGAATATTCAATCAGGGGCAACGTAAGCTCACAGTTCGTGACAGGTCTGCTGATGGCTCTTTCCTTTACAAACGGCGAAAGCAGACTCAATCTCATTCCGCCCGTGGAATCAAGACCTTACATAGATATAACTCTGCGTGTGCTTGAAAAATTCGGCGCAGAAATCAAAGAAGAAAATAATGTTTTTTATATAAAGGGCGGCTCCCTCAACGGCTGTAATTTCATCGTTGAAGCCGATTGGTCAAACGCTGCATTCTGGCTCTGCTCGGGCGTTGAGGTCAGAAACCTTAACCCCGATTCGGCACAGGGCGACAAGGCAATAATTGACGTTCTTGCCGCAATGGGCGCTGAAATCACCAAGACCGAAACAGGCTTTTCCGCCAACGTTTCGTCGCTTCACGGCTGCAGGGTTGACGCTTCTCATATCCCCGACGCCGTTCCCGTTATTGCCGCCGTTGCCTCAACGGCAGACGGCGAAACCGTTATTTATAATGCAGAAAGGCTTCGTCTTAAAGAGAGTGACCGCATTGAAACAACCGCCTCAATGCTGCTCTCTCTCGGCGCAGATGTTAAAACTACCGCTGACGGTCTTAAAATAAAAGGCAAGTCCTCGCTCAGCGGCGGCGAAACAGAATCTTTCGGTGACCACCGCATTGCAATGGCGGCGGCTGTTGCGGCGCAAAAATGCGTCGGCGCCGTCACAATCAACAATGCTCAGGCGGTCAGCAAATCATATCCCGCATTTTTTGAAGATTATAACAGTCTTGGAGGTAAGGCAAATGTCCTGTAACTTCGGCTCAAAAATAAAACTTACCATTTTCGGCCAGTCACATTCACAGGCTATCGGCTGTGTTCTTGACGGCATTCCTGCAGGCATAAAGCTTGACGAGGAGCGCATTGCCGCATTTATGGCAAGGCGCGCACCCGGCAAAAACGCAATTTCCACCGCACGCAAGGAAGCCGACAGACCCCACATTATTTCGGGCGTTGTCAACGGCGTCACCTGCGGCGCACCGATTTGTGCAGTGATTGAAAATTCCGACACACGCTCTGGCGATTACGACAAGCTCCGTATGCTCCCCCGACCTGCGCACAGCGACTTTGCCGCTTTTATGAAGCACAACGGCTTCAACGATATAAGAGGCGGCGGTAATTTCAGCGGCAGAATGACCGCTCCGCTTTGCTTTGCAGGTGCAGTATGCATTCAGATTCTTGAAAGCAAGGGCATTCACGTCGGCGCCCATATTGCTTCAATCGGTCTTACCGACGATGAACGCTTCGACCCTGTAAACGTAACAAAAGAAGAACTGGATTCCGTTAAAGCAAAAAACCTGCCCGTTATCGACGACGAGAAGGGCGAAGAAATGGTTTCTGCCATCGGCAAGGCTCGCTCTGAGGGCGATTCTCTGGGCGGCACTGTTGAATGTGCCGTAATCGGTATGCCTGCAGGCATCGGTGACCCGATTTTTGACGGAATGGAAAATAAAATAAGCAGTATTATTTTCGGCATTCCTGCCGTTAAGGGTATCGAATTCGGCTCGGGCTTTGACGGCAGCAGACTTAAGGGCAGCGAAAACAACGATGAGTTTATTTCCGTTAACGGCGAAATCAAAACAAAAACAAACAACCACGGCGGCATTCTCGGCGGCATTTCTTCGGGTATGCCTGTTATCTTCCGCTGCGCATTCAAGCCAACGCCGTCAATTGCAAAAGAGCAACAAACCGTCAATATTATGACAGGCGAAACCGAAGCTCTCGTTATAGGCGGCAGACACGACCCTTGCATCGTTCAGCGTGCCGTACCCTGTGTTGAGGCGGCAGCTGCAGTTGCAATTGCAGATTTTATACTGTAAAAATTTCAAACCCACGCGAAGGTGATTTTATGTTTGGTTTACTGGGCAGAAAGCTCGGTCACTCCCTCTCACCGCAGATACACTCGCATCTGTGTGATTATGAATATAAGCTTTATCCGACAGAGCCTGAAAAGCTTGACGAATTTTTTGCAGACACCCGTTTAAAGGGATTCAACGTTACAATCCCCTATAAGGTTGAGGCTTTCAACCGCTGTGCAGAGCTTTCGGAAACCGCAAAAAAAGCAGGCTCGGTCAACACTGTTATCCGAAAACCCGACGGCACTCTTTACGGCGATAACACCGACTATTTCGGCTTTCTTTATATGGCAAACAAAATCGGTTGCAGCTTCAGGAATAAAAAGGTGCTCATTCTCGGCTCGGGCGGTGCAAGCCTTACGGCACAGCTTGTTTCTGCCGATGAGGGTGCAAAAGAAATCATCGTTGTTTCACGAAACGGCGAAAATAATTATGATAACATAAGTCTCCACTACGACGCAGATATCATCATCAACACCACCCCCGTCGGTATGTATCCCAACAACGGCGAAAGGCTCGTTGACCTTTCAAAATTCACAAAATGCCAAAAGGCTCTTGACCTTATCTATAACCCTGCAAGAACGGTTTTTCTGCTTGATGCACAAAAGCTGGGTATCGACTGCGTCAACGGCTTGCCTATGCTTGTTGCACAGGCTCTGCGTGCGGCGGAAGTGTTCACAGGTAAAAGCATTCCGCTCACGGAAATTGACAGAATTCACGACATAATTCTCGGCAACCAGAAAAACATTGTTCTTGTCGGTATGCCCGGCTGCGGTAAATCAACCCTTGCCCGTTTGATTTCAGAAAAAACAGGCAGAGAATGCGTTGATACCGATTCGCTCGTTGAACTTTGCGGCGAAAGCATTCCGCAGATTTTCGATAAATACGGCGAAACCGAATTCAGAAACCGTGAAACGCAGGCTGTAAAATCAGTTGCCAAAGAACAGGGCAGAATCATTGCAACAGGCGGCGGCGCAATTCTGCGCCAAGAAAACCGCACAGCTCTGCGTGAAAATTCAACGGTAATTTTTCTTAATGCACCTGTTGAGCGACTTGCCACAAACGGCAGACCGCTTTCAAAAGACATTGAAACACTCAGAAAAATGTATGAACAGCGTTTGCCGCTCTACCTCGAAACGGCAGACTTAACCGTTGAGGTCGATGCTGACCCCGAAGTAACGCTCAGGAGGATAAAACTGTGAAAATTCTTGTAATAAACGGACCGAATCTCAATATGCTCGGCATCAGGGAGCCTGCAATCTACGGAGCGCAGAATTACGCAACCCTTTGCGAAATGATTAACGCTCACGCCGCAGAAAAAAACGTTGAGGTCAAGATTTTTCAGTCCAACCACGAAGGCTCTGTTGTTGACGAAATACAGGCGGCTTACCAGAAATTTGACGGAATCGTAATCAACCCTGCCGCTTATACCCACACAAGCGTCGCCATTCTTGATGCGCTTAAAGCCGTTGGTCTGCCTGCGGTTGAGGTGCATATCTCCGACGTATCAAAGCGTGAGGATTTCAGGCAGATTTCCTATGCAGGTATGGCCTGCGAAAAATCATATATCGGTCTCGGCTTTGACGGTTACCTCAGAGCGATTGACTATCTGATTGATAAATATGCATAAAAACAACGGGTGTTTTTTGACACCCGTTTTTCTTCTTTTTTGTTTACATTAAAAACTTATTATGATAAGATGATATAAATATAAATGCAAAGCAGGTGCATAAAATGAAGGCTAAAATTACTCTTGCAAAAGAATTCCGCATAGGCGATATCGATAAAAGAATCTACGGCTCATTTGTTGAGCATCTGGGCAGAGCCGTTTACGGCGGCATCTATGAGCCCGGTCACCCCACCGCTGACGAAAACGGCTTCCGTCAGGACGTAATTGACCTTGTCAAAAAGCTCAACGTTCCCGTTGTCCGTTATCCCGGCGGCAACTTTGTTTCGGGTTATAACTGGGAAGACGGCGTAGGTCCCGTTGAAAAAAGACCCCGTCGCCTTGACCTTGCCTGGAATACAACCGAGCCCAACACCTTTGGCACAAACGAATTTATGAAATGGTGCAAAAAGGCAAACGCAGAATGCATGATGGCCGTTAATCTTGGCACAAGAGGCGCCGACGAAGCAAGAAACCTTGTTGAATACTGCAACCACAAATCAGGCTCATACTGGTCGGATTTAAGACGCTCACACGGCGTTGAAGAACCCCATAACATCAAGCTCTGGTGCCTCGGCAACGAAATGGACGGTCCTTGGCAGATGGGTGCCAAAACCGCCGTTGAATACGGCAGAGCTGCCCTTGAAGCTTCAAAGGTTATGAAGTGGACAAGTCCCGGCATTGAAACCGTTCTTTGCGGCTCGTCAAGCAGAAATATGAGTACTTTCGGCAAATGGGAAGCCGAAAGCCTTGAGGTTGCTTATGACAGCATCGACTACGTTTCGCTGCATCAGTATTACGGCAACCACGATGACGATATTCAGAGCTTCCTTGCACGCTCGCTTGAGGTTGACGATTTTATCTATTCAATAATCTGCACCTGCGACTACGTTAAGGCAAGAAAACGCTCCAAGAAAAAGATTAACCTTTCGTTTGACGAATGGAACGTATGGTATCACTCCAACAACGCTCCCTACGAAAAATGGAGCGAGGCACCTGCTCTGCTTGAAGATATCTATAACTTTGAGGATGCTCTTCTTGTAGGCTCGCTGCTAATCACTTTCCTTCGTCACTGCGACAGAGTCAAGATTGCCTGCATCGCACAGCTTGTTAACGTTATCGCTCCCATATTCACCAAAACGGGCGGCGGCGTTTTTGAGCAGACAACATATTTCCCCTTTATGCATATGTCAAACTACGGCAGAGGCTGCGCTCTTCTTCCGCTTGTTGACTGTCCCAAATATGACTGCAAGGCTTTCACCGACGTTCCCTATATCGAAACAATCGCAACCTATGACGACGAAAACGAAGAAATGGCAATTTTCTGCGTCAACAAGAGCCTTGACGAAAACGTTGTTCTTGACGTTAATCTTATGGATTTCGGCGGCTACAAGCCCTGCGAATTCATCTCGATGGACGGCTACCACAAGAAGGACGAAAACTTCTTTGATAACGTTAAGGTTAAGCCCCATAACAACCCTGTTCCCGCTATCGACGGCACACAGATGACCGTTGAACTCAAACCCCTGAGCTGGAACGTTATCAGATTGAAAAAATAAAAATCAAAGACTGTATCTTCTTATCGGAGATACAGTCTTTTTTCAGCTTATTTTATCATTTTGTTCATCAGCACACGCATAAACAGACCGCCCTGAACCGTTCTGTGGCGGAACGAAACCCATCTGCCGCTGACGGTGTCATACCAGTCGCTCATAGGCACTCTTGACACGCTTTCATTATAAGCATCCCAGAGCGGTGCTATATAATCGGCAAACACCTTATCGTCCGAAGCCATTGAAGCTGTCCACACAAGCCAGTCGGATTTTGTATAATCGGCTCTGCTGTCAAGCGGCATACCGTATTTGTTGAAATGCTTCATATTGTCCGCAATTTCAGCATCCATAAATTCCTGCGAAAAAAGTCCGCTCTTCCACGCTCTGTCCCAAACCATATTATATTTCATAGAATATGAATCGGGGCGGTCAAAGGCAAGTCTTGTTGTTCCGTCGTCATTTACGGCGGTGTTCAGCCAGTTTGCCGCCATCTTCTCCGCCTCTGCTCTGTAAAATGCGCTCTTTTCGGCATCGCCGAGCATTCCGGTGATTATCGACATTCCCTGCAAGCCCATAACGGCTTTAAGAGAAAGGTTGCAATTGTGAGCAAGATGACCTGCAAAATCGTCGGTGCAAAGCTGATGGCCGGGGTCTGCACCGTATTCGATGAGGTAACGGCACCATTTTTCAAGCAAACCGATATGCTTTGCGGCAAAATCCGCACTACCTGTTGCAAGAGCAACGTTTGCTTCCATAACAAGCATATTGCCGCATTCTTCAACGGGCATCTGCCATTTTTCCTGATTGTCGCCGTAAACCTGACCGTTGAGAAGAGGATACTGACCAACGTCGTGCGGCGCAAAATCAAACTTCCAGGCGTCGCTCTCTGCATATTTATAAACAGGACGCATCATACCCTTGACAAGCTCGGGGTTATAGAGAAGATACATCGGGGTTGAGGGATAAGAAACGTCAACCGTTGCGGCACAGCCGTTGGAGTTGCATTCCTTTGAAACGTAAAGAACGTCACCGTTTTCATCAAGCACAAGCTTATGAGCGGCAATAACCTGACGGTATGCAAGCGAAAGAAGCTCTGCATATTTTTCGCCGCCTGCAGCAAAAGCATCGTCGTAAAGCTTTTTTGAAAAAGCGGTGCAGCGTTCATTCAAAACGCCATATTCCTCTGCGGCCTCTGCAATTGCATCAAGTATATTCTGACCGTCTTTGTTCCAATATGAACGAAGATGCTTGCCAAAATATTCAATACTCTCAATATCATCATACGCAAAATAAAACATAAGCGGCTGATTTTCTTTTATCGGGGCAGAAATTTCAATCTGAGTGTCGCCGAAAACCTCAATCTCCCTGCCCATTGCTTCGGCACTGTCGGATGCAAGATAAAGATATCCCCAGTCAATTCTCACCTGGTCGCCGCTTCTGTTGAGCGGTTTCTGGTTTTCGTTGCCCATTTTCATAATGCACAGACCGTTGCGGTTTATGTTTTCCGTAATAACGGGACTGTCAATTTCTTCGTCAAGGCAGATTTTTTCACTTGCTGAAATGCTGATTTTTACGTCGTGCTCAGCGCCGTCGTTTGATTGATATTCAACCTCAATATACGAAACAGGACGGGTAAGCAGACGGTAATCATCGGGAATGAGCGGTGTGAGGAATTTAACCTTAATGATTGCTTTCTCGTTTTCAAAAACTGCGGTTGTTGACAGAGCATCAATATCAAGCGACGTCTGCTTCATCTTTATTATATCTCTGTTGTAACCGAGAAAAAGGCGCTTTTCACCGTCGATTTCGGCTATGCCGATAACAGAGTTTTCGGTGCCTGTCCAGTGCTCGGTTTCGTTGTGGTTAAGGCACGAATCCGATGACCAGATTGAAATAAACGGGTCAATGGTGACAAGCGGAATTGCAGGGGCTCTGAGTTTCATTTTTATCATCCTTTCAAGGCGGATATTTACCTTGTCATTATATTATATATAGCAACGCAAATCAACCGCATAAAAGAAAAAGCTCCGACGAAATATCGTCGGAGACTGGCACCCCCTACGCGAATCGAACGCATAACTAATCCTTAGGAGGGATTTATTATATCCATTTAACTAAGGGGGCAGATATTCTGTTCTGACAGCGAAAACAATTTTATCAAAAAGATTGTACTATGTCAAGAGAATTATGTTGATATATTAAACAGCCGAAGCATTTCTGCTTCGGCTGTCATTTTAATTATTCGTCTTCTGCAAGAGCCTTTGCTTCTTCGATAACCTTTGATGCAACCATTTCGGGAGCTGCTTCATAGTGGTCAAACTCGAATGAGAAATAGCCTCTGCCGATTGTTACGGAACGGAGAACTGTTGCGAAATCGCCCATTTCTGCCATGGGAACTTCAGCTACAAGCTCCTGCATCTTGGGATCGTCTTCGCAGGGACCCATACCAAGAACGCGGCCTCTTCTCTTTGTGATATCGCCCATGATATCGCCGAGATTGTCGCCGGGCATATAAGCCTTGAGTGAGCCGTAGGGTTCAAGAAGCTTGGGATTAGCCTGAGGCATACCGTTCTTATAAGCAATCTTGGCAGCCATCTTGAATGCCATTTCGTTTGAGTCAACGGGGTGTGATGAACCGTCATAAAGAGTAGCTCTCAGACCAACAACGGGATAACCTGCAAGGGGACCCTTGAGAATAGCTTCGCGAAGACCCTTTTCAACTGCGGGGAAGAAGTTCTTGGGAACGGAGCCGCCAACAACTCTTTCCGCAAATTCAAAGCTGTCGCCTTCGATATGTTCAAATTCAATCCAAACGTCACCGAACTGGCCGCTGCCGCCTGACTGTTTCTTATGTCTGCCCTGAACAGCAACTTTCTTGCTGATGGTTTCTCTGTATGCAACTCTGGGAACGCTCAGGTCAACTTCAACGCCGAACTTATTCTTGAGCTTTGTAACAACGGAATCAAGATGCTGTTCGCCGAGACCTGTGATAATCTGTTCCTTGGTTTCAACGTTTGTTGTGTAAGCGATTGTAAGATCTTCTTCTGCGAGTCTGTTGAGACCTGCGGCAATCTTATCTTCTTCACCCTTCTTCTTAGCCTTAACAGCCATGGGAAGGCAGGGGTTGGGGAAGTTCACGCCCTTAAGCTGGAAAGGCTTCTTGGGTGAGCAGAGTGTGTCGCCTGTCTTGAAGCCTGAAAGCTTTGTGATAACGCCGATGTCACCTGCAACAATAGCGGGAGCTTCTTCCTGCTTGCCGCCCTTGGGGAAGAGAAGTTTACCCATTCTTTCGGTTTCGCCTGTACGCTCGTTATAAGCGGGTGTATCGGGAGTGATTTTACCTGAAATAACCTTGAAATATGACATCTTACCAACAAAGGGGTCAGCAACGGTCTTGAAGCAGATAGCTGCAAGGTCGCCGTTTTCATCGCAGGTAAGGTCGCCTTCGGATGCAACTGAAGCTGCGTCGGGAGCGGACTGAACGATGCTGTTGTTGATAAGGTCAACCGCTTCAAGCTGATAACCTGAGCAAGCATAAACAGGGCAGATGTCGCCGGCAAGGATACCGGTCTTAAGACCTCTGTCGATTTCTTCATCGGTAAGCTCTTCGCCGTCAAAGAACTTCATCATAAGATCTTCGTCAGCACTTGCAACCGCTTCGATGAAAGCTTCCTTCATTCTGTTTGTTCTTTCGTCATTTTCGGGCATGGGAGCGTCTGAACGCTTGCCGTCTTTGTATGAGAAAGCTTCGTTACGTGAGAAGTCAACGTAGGAAACAACCTTGTCGCCTTCAACATAAGGAACAACAACGGGGCAAATCTTGTTGCCGTATTCTTCCTGAAGAGAATCAAATGTCTTGTAGAAGTGTGCATTTTCACCGTCGCAGCGTGTGATTGCAAACATCTTGTTGATGCCTCTTTCGGTAGCAGCCTTATAAGCCTTTTCAGCGCCAACGTCAAGTGTGCTGCCTGAAGCAAGAACGATAAGAGCTGCGCCTGCTGCACGCATACCTTCGCTCATACCGCCTGCAAAGTCAAAGAGACCGGGAGTGTCGATGATATTGATTTTTGTATTTTTCCATTCAAAAGAAGCAACAGCCGAAGCTATTGAAGTCTTACGTCTTTTTTCTTCTGCATCAAAGTCAAGAACAGTGTTGCCGTCAGCAACTCTGCCGAGTCTGTCTGTTGCACCGGAAATGTAAAGCATAGCTTCTGCAAGAGTTGTTTTACCTCTGCCGCTGTGACCGGCGAGAACGATGTTTCTGATGTCTTTTGCACTGTAGGCTTTCAAAAGATTTTCCTCCTTAAATACGCACTGCAAAACAAAAATCTTTTTGCTTTACGGCGAAACTGCCTTTGGCAGTAAAAATTTCAGTGTTTTAATTTCAACGAATTAAAGTGCCACATTAAATGTGATTATATCACAAAAGTTTTACCATTTCAATAATTTTTTTGTGATTTTTTATTAAAATTTAAGTCTAATTAAGAAATTTTCTTTGTTTTCAGCCTTGTTTATCCTGCTTAACAACAATTTTGTCGGTATCTTCGGCAATTTCTTCCTTTTTTACTTCTTCCCCTTCTTTTACCCTGCCCCAGAGATGTATAATGCCCTCCTGGTTAAGTGCTTTGAGAAGAACAAGGGTAATGGGAACAGCAAAAAGACCTATAACACCGAAAAGCTGTGCGCCGACGTACATACCTGACAGAGTAAGAATCGGATGAACACCAACGTTCATAGCAACAAGTTTGGGTTCAAGCACCTGACGGATAACCGTTATAATAACATAGAGAATAACCAAACCTATGGCAAAAGGCGTATCACCCATAATAAAAGAGTAAATCGCCCAGGGAATGACAACGGTGCCCGTTCCCAGAACAGGTATAATATCAACAAGCGCAGTTATTAATGAAATTACAATGATGTGCGAGCCCTTATAAACGTCAAAAAGCTGCATCAGATTAAGTCCGATTGCAACCTCAGTGAACGTGATAAAGATGATTGTTGCATACGATTTGACCATCTTGCCGATAACGTTGCTGAAAAGATTTTTGGCTTTTACAAGTGCATATTCATTTTTTTGGGAAACATTTCTCTTTATCATACCTACAATGTTATCGTAGTCGGTTGTGACAAAGAAAAACGCAATAACGCTGATAAGCATTGCAGTAAGAACCCACGGAATTCTTTTTGCGGCAGCAAAAATACCGCCGATAGGTCCTTGCAGCATTGACAAGTCTATTTTGCCGGCAATGCCGCCGATGCCTTCTTCACCGCCAAGGCCGGCAATACCGTGCTCAGACGTGCTCTTGATAAGTTCAGACGAAATTCCGTTTATGGATTCAGCTAATGAAGCTTCTGCTTTTGCCGGCAGAAACTCAATCGCATCAAGAAGCCATAAACGTATGGATTCGATGGTCTGCGGCAGATTGCTGAGCTTGTATCCGACAAAATCCACAAAATCTCTGAATTCGATAAAAAGCTTGTAGCCAACAAAAACAACCAAGCCCACAAGCACGGCAACCAGCAAAACGGCAACGCCGATAGCCACCGGTTTTTGGGGAAGCTTTGTTTTTTGCGAAATCTTTCTTATCGGGTTCTGAAGCATAAGAGCAATCAGAAACGCAAAAACAAACGGAGCAACAAGGTCAAGCGCATATTTCATAAACAGGTAATAGCCTGTTGCAAGCACTGCAAAATATGCAACGTTAATGAGCGTTGTTCGTCTTTTTTCAATTACATTCACCTATTTACACCTCCTGACACGCCCGGAAACAAGCATTTCCGTAACGATAAAAAACAGTTTACACCATTTTGAATAAAAAGGCAATTAATCTTAGTAAAAATACATAAATTTTTAACAAACTTTCTTTTTTCTCTTTATTATTTTGAAAAAGTATGTTAATATATATGCAATTATTATTTTTTAAGAAAGGAAGTGCGTTTGATGTACGTTGCCATTATGGGTTACGGAGTTGTCGGCTCCGGCGTAGCAAGCCTTCTTAAAAAGAACCATGAACATATCCTCAAAAAAAGTATGCAGGATGTTATGGAACTTAAATATATTCTTGACCGCCGCACGTTCCCCGGCGATCCCTACGAGCATCTCGTTATTTCTGACTTTGCAAAAATAGTTGAAGATGACGAGGTTAAAATTGTTGTTGAAACCATGGGCGGTCTTCACCCTGCTTATGAATACGTTCTTGCAAGCCTCAAGGCAGGCAAGCACGTTGTGACCTCAAACAAAGAGCTTGTTGCGGCAAAAGGCTGCGAGCTTCTTAAGGTTGCAGAAGAAAATGATGTTAACTTCCTGTTTGAAGCAAGCGTTGGCGGCGGTATTCCGATTATCCGTCCCATCAGCCAGTGCCTCGCCGCAAACGATATTGATGAAATTGCAGGTATCCTCAACGGCACTACCAATTTCATTCTCACAAAAATGATAAGCGACGGTATGACCTTTGACGAAGCTCTGCTTCTTGCTCAGAGAAACGGTTATGCCGAGCGTGACCCCTCCGCAGACGTTGACGGCTTTGACGCTTGCAGAAAAATCTGCATTCTTGCTGCCCTCTGCTTCGGCAAACACGTTTATCCCGATTCGGTTTACACCGAAGGTATCCGCAAAATTACCCTTGCAGACGTAGAATATGCAAGAGTATGGGGCGGCGTTATCAAGCTCATTGCAAGAGCAAAGCTTCTTGAGGATAACAGAGTTGCCGTTATGGTTTCTCCCGCTTTCGTTCAGAATCACAGCCAGCTTGCAAGCGTTGACGACGTTTTCAACGCAATTCTTGTCAGAGGCGATGCAATCGGCGACGTTGTGTTCTACGGTAAGGGTGCAGGCGCAATGCCCACAGCAAGCGCCGTTGTTGCAGACGTTATTGACTGCGCAAGACATATGAACGGCAAAAAGTTCTTCGGCTGGCAGGACAGCGAGGACGGCTACGTTGCAAACTATCTTGACACAAAGTCAAGCTTCTATATCCGTATGACCGCCGACGATGCGGCTGCCGCACTCGTTCAGGTCAACAAGGCATTCGGCGAAGTTTCAATGCTCACAAGAGCAGACGCACCCGACGGCGAATTCGCTTTTGTTACCGCAACACTCAGCGAAAAAGAGCTTGCAGATAAGCTTGCCGCTTTCACAGGCGCAACAGCCGAATCAATTATCAGAATCACAGACTATTAATCCCTAATGGAGGTTTCTTATGGCACTCATTGTTCAGAAGTTCGGCGGCAGCTCCGTTGCCAATGCCGAAAGAGTTATGAATGTTGCCCGAATTGTTACAGATACCTATAAAGAGGGCAACGACGTTGTTGTTGTTGTTTCTGCACAGGGCGACACAACAGACGACCTTATCGAAAAGGCAAAAGAGATTAACCCCAATGCTTCCAAAAGAGAAATGGATATGCTCCTTGCTTCAGGCGAACAGATTTCAATTGCTCTTCTTGCAATGGCTATCGAAAAGCTCGGCTATCCCGTTTGTTCTCTTCTTGGCTGGCAGGCAGGATTCTCAACCAACTCAGCTTACGGCACTGCAAGAATCAAAAAGGTTAACGCAGAGCGCATCAAGCTTGAAATCGGCAAAAAGAACATCGTTATTGTTGCAGGCTTCCAGGGTCTGAACAAATATGACGATATTACAACCCTCGGCAGAGGCGGCTCCGACACAAGCGCAGTTGCAATTGCAGCTTCAATGCACGCAGACCGCTGCCAGATTTTCACCGACGTTGAAGGCGTTTACACCGCTGACCCCAGAAAAGTTAAGGGCGCTCAAAAGCTCAGCGAAATCACTTATGACGAGATGCTTGAACTTGCAACTCTCGGCGCACAGGTTCTCAACAACCGTTCGGTAGAAATGGCTAAAAAATACAATGTAACGCTTGAGGTGCTTTCAAGCCTTGTTCGCGCACCCGGCACAATCGTTAAGGAGGTCACCACCATGGAAAAAATGCTCGTAAGAGGCGTAACAAAGGATGCCGATGTTGCAAGAATTTCAATCATCGGCGTTTCCAACGTTCCCGGTATTGCTTATAAAATTTTCGGCAAGCTTGCCGCCAAGAATATCAACGTTGATATCATTCTTCAGTCCGTTGGCAGAGGCGACACAAAGGATATCACATTCACCGTTGCAAAGTCACACGGCGAAGAAGCTGTTGCCATTCTCAAAGCTCTTGACCTCACAGCAGGTCTCGACATCGTTTGCGACACCGACGTTGCAAAGGTTTCAGTTGTAGGCGCAGGTATGGAAACCCATCCCGGCGTTGCTTCAACAATGTTTGAAGCTCTCTTCGAGGCTGATATCAACATCCAGATGATCGCAACAAGCGAAATCAAAATTTCCGTTCTCATTGACGCTAAGGATGCCGACAAGGCAGTTGAAGCTGTTCACAACGCATTTATTCCTGTTATCAGCTGATTTAATGAAGCAATAAATAAGGAGCTGTTCAAACGAACAGCTCCTTTTGTTTTTACCATACCACGTTTACTGTAAGTCCGTCAACGGTATACGTCACGTCTTTTCTGTAGTGGTTATCAATTGATTCACAGAATGCCTGAAGCATTTCTTCATCGGGCATAACAATGCTGAATTTAAGAGTCAGGGTTGACGGCAGATACATTCTGCCGCTGAGGTTGAAGCCGTTAATCCACCAATGCTTCTGAAGCGGCTTATTGACAAGCAGCTTATCGCCCGCATAAACCTGCATTGACATTTCAAGCATCTGCTCATCGGTTGCACTGTCATAATAAGTCCCGGATTTTTCCGCATCCCTGCTGTAGAGACCAACCTCCGCACCGTTTGTTATGATATAGTTGCCTTTCCAAATCTGAATCATCCATTCACGGCCGTCATAATCAAACTTGAATCTTCTTGTGTTATAATTAAAGAAATAAGGCATTGTGCTTGCGGCTACGTCATAAAACAGGCAGAAACCAAAGTTTCTCATCCAGCAGCCGACGGTTGCATACATTGTCATTTCCGCAATGTTGAAATTAAAACCTATGCCGCACATTCCCGAATCATCATGGTTTGTGCATTCACCCGTAACCGTGTTTATGTAAATGCCCGGCGACGTTTCCTCCTGCGTACCGTCTTTATAGGTAAAACGCATCATTATCTGATAAATCTCGCCATTCTCGCCAACAGGTACGGCATAAAGCTCACAGAGCTCAATTATGCTCATATAAACGCCGAGAAAATGGCAGATACCGCCCTTTGTTCCGTCACCGTTTTCATAAGCCTCATCGCGCGCGGCATAAAAATTGTTGCGCAGTTCGGTTGTATCAAGGTTAAACGTATTAACCACAAACTCGGCAGGCTTATTGATATCGGGCAGACGGTGCAGAACCTTTTCCATATCAAAGCCCGAGCGTGCAAGAGCGTATTCGCTGATTTCTTTGATAACGTCATCGGTTGTTACGTTGAAATGCTTTTTGGGTTTTAAAATCTGACCCGTGAGAAGTCTGATCATATCCGAAAAGAATCCTGCTGCCTTAAGGTATCTGTCGGTTGTTAACGCAGGATATCCTTCCTCAATAAGCATCTGTCTGTATTCATCAACGGTCATAATCTCCGTTTTGCCTATGTCTGCCGTTTTTTCATTCGCATTTACAGGTGCAACTGTAAACGAAAACACAAGCACAAGTGACATAAAAATCGCTGTAATTTTCTTCATGCTGTATTTGTCCCCTTTCAAAAGTCCAATATATAATACTACTATTCTCTTTGAAATGATATGGGTAATCTTTACCGATTGACCGAGAAAACGGCTTTATATTTCCAATAAAAAACTAAACAGGCTTGCAGAAAAAATAATTTCTCACAAGCCTGTTTTTTGTTTAATAAAACTGTCTTATTGAACACCTGTTTGCGTTTTGATATCGTAATCCTTATCGAGCTTTTCAAAGTCAGCGCTGTAGTTTGTTCCGGCAAAACCTGAAGCAACAACAAGATACCATGCATCATCGTCTTTCTCGGCATAGCTGTCACCGTATTTCAGAAGTGCAGCCTTATAAGCGCTTTCACTGTGGAAGAGGTAATGCTCCTGACCCTTTCTGTAGTTGCCTGTAGCTTCATCATATTCTGTAACAATATATTTTACATATTCATTTTCACCGATGTAACCGATGATTATTTTGTTCTCAATTGAAACACCGAATTTTTCGGCAACTTTCTGATTCTGTTTTTCAGCTATCGGCGACTGTGTTACTGCGTCAGACTCATAAGGAACAACCGTTGTTTTAGGATCCTTTTTCGATGAGCTGCACGCTGCAAACGAAAGCATCACCGACAATACCGATATCATTGCAAGAATTTTTTTCATGTTCGTTTCTCCAATCCGATTGTCTTTGTTACCTTATTCAATTATATATTATCTTTTGTAAAAGTCAACCGAAATTATTTCAAACGGCTTCACGGCAGAAAAAAGCCGCACCAAAACAGGTGCGGCTTGTGTGATGTTGAATTATTCAGCGTCAGCAGGATTGTTTCTGTCGATTTCATACTTAAGGAAGCTTTCATAGCAGAAATTAAGAGGAGTTTCCTTAAGTCCTTCCATTGTACCGATGCCAACAACCTTTGTGCTGATATTTGCACGCTTGATGTATTCGATAGCTGTGATTTCGTCTGTTTCAAGGTTGATTGTGATAACAAGCTGGCAGTTGTCATATGAAACGCCGATATTTTCGGGTTCAACAACCTTCATAAAGTCGTCAGCCGTTGCAAGCTCTGCAAGAACGGCAGTTTTGATGTCGTCCTGTGCAATACCCTGGTTATAGATATTCTGAACCATTTCGGGAGGGAATGCATCCTTAAGAGTGATGGTTACGATTCTGAGAGGACCTTCGTCAACGCAGATTGCCTTCTCAACGTTTTCACGTGTAAGGGAACCGATGTGTTCAAAGGGAATAACCTTTTCAAGTTCAGCCTTACCGTATGCCGATTCACCGTTGAAAACAACAAGCTGACCTGTTTTATCCATGCCAACATAGCCGCCGTCCTTGTTTTCTTCTGTGGGACCTGTGACGAGCATATGCTTTGAGAGTGTGTTAACAACAGCGTTAAGTGTATCGTTATCGCTGCAGGGAAGCTCTTCGTCCTTTTCATTCTTTGCTTTCACAATACCCTTTGAAAGACCGATTTTAACGCCTGCCTCTGCTTCTTTAAGCTCGGGAAGGATAGTCTGGATATATGCAAAGATGTCGGTTGTGTTGATTTCAGCCTCTTCGGGTGAGTATGTGGGAAGAGTATGAGCCGCACCTGCATCGTCGATCTCTGTACGGTTTTCGATTGAAAGAGGTGTCTTTACCGCATAAGTAACCTGCTCTTCTCCTTCAGACTGACAGCCCGCAAAACCGAGGAGCATTGTAAGAGTAAGAATTACGCTTATAACTGCAAGAATTTTCTTGTTCATTGTGATGTTTCTCCTTTCGCAAGCAGCATATGCCATTGCTATTTTCTAATTATAGCATATATTACTGCAATAAAACAGAAAAATTTTCAAAAACAAAAATTTTTGTTAAAAGGTTTGAAAATATGAGCGGTTATTTGTTAAAATTGCCCAATCATTCAAACGTTAAGACCTTTTTCGTCATAGAGGAACATTGTTTCAAGGCAGATATCCACGCCTGCTTCAATTGTTTTGAGGTCAAGGTTTTCGTGAGTATCAAGTCTTGTGTGGTAATAACGTGCGGGAGCAGGGTCCATAGCAGCAAAGGCTGCAGCCTTCATTCCGCACTTGCTCTTTGTGACTGCAGCAGCATCTGTAGCACCAAGAGATACAGGCTTGAAAGGAAGGTCATAGCCTGCAATTTTACCGCCTGCTTTGATAAGGTTGCATACCTCGGCATCATTGTTTACCGTGAATGTCATATCCTTATTATAGACTGCCATAAAATCAAAGTCACGGATTGTATCGAGAGCGATAAAAACGGTTTCAACGTCAGCAAGCTCTTTGCCGTGCTTTTCACAGAAAGCCTTTGAACCTCGGAGACCGATTTCTTCGGAGCCGGCGCAAAGTGCCCATACCTCTGTGTTTTCAAAGCGGATATCATGGTCCTTGAGATATTTAAGCATTGCAATTGATGCAAAGCAGCCGGTAAGGTTATCGTTTGCACCTTCAACAATGCGCTTTTTGTCATAGAAAAGCGAAGCGCAAAGGAAAATTACAACAAAGCCGAGAAGAACGTAGCTGATAACGTCAACAGCCTTTGTTTCAATAAATGCGGGATCTGCAAAGCACTTTGCAATAACAATGATGTCACAAACAAGAGTAACCAGAATGCCCACAAAGCTGCCGCCGATTACGGGAATAACCAGCTTGGGTCCGCCGTAATATGTGAAACGCCATTCCATTGACGAGTCGGCGTGACCGCAGAAAATGATGCGTCGTTTGGTTTCGCCCGAAGCTTTTCTGTAGCCGTAGGCGTTATAAGAAGTTTTTTTCTTCATAAACGGGTCAAGTGTTTCTTTATAGAAAAGAAACTCTGTTATTATGAAGAAAAGGCAGACTGCAACAAGAGCAACCGAAACAAAAAGAAGCTGATAAGCAAGTCCGAAAAATGCAACCGCAAAGAAAAGCAGCGATGAAATTGTCATAAGGATAACCGAGAGCGGAATCCAACCGAGGAAAGCCATAGGGCTGACGGTGTATTCATCCATGCCAACCTCGTCGCAGCAGGTCTTAAGATCTTCCGCCATATATTCAACGGCTTTCTTTTCCTGCTCGGAGCCGGCAAATCGGGGTCCGATTTCCTTGCACACCTTTTTGATGCTTCTTGCTGTGTAGTTCGCATACATTCTTCTTTCGGAAGGATAGTTTTGTACGCTTTCGTTTGCTTTCAAAACAAACATCTCCTTTCTTTTGCCGATTCATCGGCATATAAAAACTGTCAGCAGTATTTTTACGTAATTATTAATTTTTTTCAACCGTTTGACAACGGCTTTGATTAGTTGTAGAATATATATTGCTGTAATTAATATCATTCAGCGGAGGTTAACGTATGAAAAAATATTTTATTGCCGCAGTTGCGGGAATCCTTGCCGTCTCTCTTGCTGCTTGCAGCGCCGACGATACAAAATCTGACAGAACAGAAAAAAACAGCAAAAAACATACTTACACAAGTGAACGTGAGAGTGAAAGCAAATCTGATTATCTCGGAATTGAACTCACTTTTCACGATGAGACTGATACCGTCACCGAGCACGAAACCGATGCTCCCGAAACAGAAAAACATACGGAATCTGTTGAGGTACCCACAAAACCTGAAGAAACTTCAGACAGTGGATATAAATACGCCTATGCAGGTTTTGAACCCGCCTATGCCGATATGAACGTTTCTGACTGGCGTCTGATTCTTGTCAACAGGGACTACATTCTGCCCGACGGATACAAACCCGAGCTTGCCAACGCAGTTGAAAGCGGCTTTGACGATATGTATCTCGACGAAAGAGTTGCTCCTTATTATAATGAAATGTATAAAGCAGCTTACGAAGACGGCATACATCTTGTTCCCGTTTCGGGGTACCGTTCCGTTGAGCGCCAGACAAGAAACTTTGAAAGAAAAATAAATTATTATATCGACCAGGGCTACAGCAAGGTGGAGGCAACGCAAGAAGCCGCCACAATTATTCTGCCACCCGGAACAAGCGAGCATAACGCAGGTCTTGCAATGGACATATGCAGCCTTGAACAGAATTTTGAGGATACCAAAGAATTTGAATGGCTCTGCGAAAACGCCGCAGATTACGGCTTTATTCTCCGTTATCCCGAGGATAAGCAGGATATCACAAAAATTATTTATGAACCCTGGCACTGGAGATATGTAGGCGTTGAAGCCGCAAAAGAAATGAAAGCAAGCGGCGAATGCCTTGAAGAGTATCTCGGGCTTGCATAATCGCAAACTCACACCTTGCGTGAGTTATTTGCTTCGCCGCCCTCTGATATGTTTTCTCTTTTGATAACTACCATAACGGTTTTAAACATAATTTTTATATCAAGCAAAATGCTCTGTTTTTCGACATATTCTTTGTCAAACAGAGCTTTTTCTTTTGCTCCGAGCATATCTCTGCCGTTGACCTGAGCAAGTCCCGTTATGCCGGGTCTTACAGAATAAACGTTATATTCCTTTCTTATCTGCCTGATTTCCTTTTCTTCGGGAATCAGAGGTCTGGGACCGACAAAGCTCATTTTGCCCGTAAGCACGTTAAAAAGCTGCGGCAATTCGTCAAGACTGGTCTTGCGCAGAATGCGTCCGCTTTTTGTGATAACCGATTCCGCTTCAACAAGGTCATCGGTGGATGCGTTGCGTGTGTTGACCTTCATTGTGCGGAACTTATAAATATAAAACAGTTTGTTGTCCTTGCCGACTCTGTACTGCTTAAAAATAACAGGCGAACCCGAATCAACAAGCACAATCAGCGCAATAATAAGAAACACGGGCATCAGCACTATGATGAGCAACAGGCTCACCGTAAAATCGAAAAATCGTTTCATTTTACACCTCGTAATGCAGATGTAATACTTTTATTAAAATCAATTTACATTTGATTGCTGATAACAAAAGTACGTATTATTTTTTGGACCAGAAAATATAGTCCGAAATCAGAACGGCTCTTACAGGCGCACCGTCAAGACCGTCATACGGTACGGGCGGCGCAAACAAAAAATATTCCCCCGGCTCAACTCTGGTTAATTCAAGACCCTCTAAAATCGCAACCCCTTCGCCGAGAAAAGCTCTGTGCGGACCGACCTGATTGCCTTTGCTGCCAACGGATAAAGCATCCGTTCCGATAAGCAGCAGTCCTCTGTCCGCAATTTCCTGCGCAGAGGAATCCATAAAGAAAGCTCTGCCGCCGCCTTTAATCAGCAGCCTTTTGCAGTTTTTGGGGAAATATCTGTCAACGTAGTCCCCTGTTATAACTCCGCCCGGAACCTCAATAACGGTGCAGGGTCCGATATAAGCATCAAGAACCATTTCGTCAATGGGCGTTCCGCCCGGCAAAAAATGAAGAGGCGCATCGGCGTGAGTGCCTGTATGAACGCAAGCGTGAACAACGGAAAGGTTGCATTCGGAATCTTTGCCGATTTCGGCAATCTGTTCTGCCTCAGGCTTGGGGTCACCGGGATAAACCTCACAACTGAAATACCTTTTGGTTATATCAATAAATTCCATTTTGCCGCCTCCTGTAACATAAAAGAAGGTTAGTTCTTTAATGATTCCATTTTGAGATAAGCATTGATAAAGCCGTCAATATCACCGTCCATAACAGCGTTGATGTTGCCTGCTTCAAAGCCTGTGCGGTGGTCTTTGGCAAGGGTATAGGGCATAAATACATAGGAACGAATCTGGCTGCCCCATGCAATTTCTCTCTGTTCGCCCTTGATATCGTCAATCTTGTCAAGGTGTTCGCGTTCCTTGATTTCAATAAGCTTTGATTTGAGCATCTTCATTGCAACTTCTCTGTTCTGATGCTGGCTTCTTTCAACCTGGCAAGCGCAGACAATGCCCGTGGGGATATGAGTGATTCGAACGGCTGATGACGTTTTGTTAACCTTCTGACCGCCCGCACCGCTGGAACGGTAATAGTCAATCTTGAGGTCATCGGGGTTGATTTCAACCTCAACGGTATCGTCAATTTCAGGCATAACTTCAAGTGAAGCGAACGACGTGTGGCGTCTGCCCGAAGCATCGAACGGCGAAACTCTTACAAGGCGGTGAACGCCCATTTCGCCCTTGAGGTAGCCGTAAGCATTTTCGCCCTCAACAAGAAGAACGGCAGATTTGAGACCTGCTTCGTCGCCGTCAAGGAAGTCGATCATGCTGACCTTGAAGCCGTGCTTTTCGCCCCAGTGCTGATACATTCTTACAAGCATCTGGTTCCAGTCCTGAGCCTCTGTGCCGCCTGCACCTGCGTGGAAAGTAAGAATGCAGTTCTTTGCATCGTATTCGCCCGAAAGAAGAGTGCTGAGCGTCATAGCGTCAAGCTTTGAGATAAAGCTGTTGACCGCATCCTTGCATTCGTCAAGCATTTCAAGGTCTTCCGCCTCGTCTGCAAGCTCAATAAGAACAAGTGCGTCGTTATATTCACCCTCAAGGGAATTATATGCATTTATTTTATTTTTGAGCTGGCTGATTCTCTGCTGAACCTTCTGCGAGTTTGCAAGGTCATTCCAGAAACCGTCCTGTGCTGTCTGCTCTTCAAGCTCGGCAGCCTCTTTGCTCATTGCATCAAGGCCGAGGGCATCACGAAGCTGCTTGAGTTTTTCTTCATATTCGAGAACCGAAAGCCTTAATTCTTCAAACTGAATCATAAAAAATCTCCTAAAGCGTATTTTTTCAAGATGTATTATAACTAATAATTTGTCACTTGTAAAGCCAAAAATTATTTTATGTTTATTTTATTTTTTAATATTCATAAATATTTTTAAAAAGCAATTGAAATTTTGCTGACTATTAGTTAAAATGATATAGTATATATTTTTATGAAAGTGTGAAACCCGAATGAAATATTACGGTTTGCCGTGTCCCGTATGCGGAGCGGTATTTAATGAAAATGACGACGTTGTAGTCTGCCCCGAATGTGCCACACCTCACCACCGTGAGTGCTGGTTGAAAAACGGCAAATGCGTCAACGTTCAGTTGCATTCAGAAACCTTTGTGTGGTCACCTGATTCTTCAGTATCTGAAAACGGTCCTGCCGTCAGCGCTTCCGAAGCAACGCAGGCAGCCGAAGCTGACTCTGATTCAACCGAAAGCAACAATATAGTATGCCACATCTGCGGCAGCGAAAATCCTGCCGATGCGCTTCATTGCGGCGGTTGCGGCGCTCTCTTTGGTGAGACTGATAACGCAAAACAAATAAAATGCCCTTTCTGCGGCGCAGATAACCCCGAGGGTTCTCTCAGATGCAGCGCTTGCGGTAACTTTCTTTCACCAAATGTCAGCGGCAACCCGTTTATGAACGGAATCAGCGACAACGAAAACGAAAAAATCGGTGGCTATACGGTTGGCGATTACGCTCTTTACGTTCAGCTTAATGCCAAACACTATATTCCAAAATTCCGCAAAATAACAAATAAAAAGTTACCCTTCAACTGGGTGGCGTTTTTGTTTGGTCCGCAGTGGTTCCTTTTCAGAAAGCTGTATAAGGCAGGCATATTTCTGCTTATTTCGTTTATTGCGGTGTCGATGATGTGCACACCTTTGCTCAACACCCTGACCGCTGCGTTTGAAGAGGTTGCGGTGCAAAACGGTATTGATCTTGAAACAACAGTTTCAGCAACGCAGCTTATCAATATGCTCAGTGAAGAAGCGGCTATGGAATTCACAAAAAGAATTGCCGCACCCACGTTTGCTTTTTTAGGTATTATGCTTGCCGAAAGACTCCTGTGCGGTTTTCTGGCAGATATCCTGTACTACAAAAAAGTGCGGGCAGATTTGAAACTGATTGACAACACGGTTGACGATGACGGCATAAGAAGAATGATGGTCGTCCGCCGAGGCAGCGTATCGTTCCTTGCATATTTTGCAGGTAATCTCGGCGAACAGGTTCTGATAAATCTATTCATTATGGCAGCAGACAAACTATCTACAATCATATAAAAACGGAGGTAGCATTATGAAAGTAAGAAAAGCGATTATTCCCGCAGCAGGTCTTGGCACAAGAGTTCTGCCTGCATCAAAATCAGTTCCAAAGGAAATGCTCAACATTGTTGATAAACCCGCAATTCAGTATATCGTTGAAGAAGCGGTTGCTGCAGGTATCGAAGATATTCTTATTGTAACCAACAGAGGTAAAGGTGCAATCGAAGACCACTTTGACCATTCCTTTGAGCTTGAAGCCCAGCTTAAGGGTAATCCCTCAAAAGCAAAGCTCTATGAGGATGTAAAAGCCTGCGCAAATCTTGCAAACATCTGCTTTGTACGTCAGAAAGAAACAAAGGGTCTTGCTCACGCCATTTTATGCGGCAAATCCTTTGTAGGCGACGAGCCTTTTGTTGTTCTTTACGGCGATGACGTTATCATTTCGGAAGACCCCGTAACAGCTCAGCTTTGCCGCTGCTACGAAAAATACGGCAAGGGCGTTGTCGGTGTCAAGGAAGTTCCCGAAGAGCTTATCAGACTCTACTGCACACTCGGCGTTTCACCCATCGAGGGCGAAGACAGAGCAATGAACTGCCGCGAGATTATTGAAAAGCCCACTCCCGAGCAGATTCTTTCGCTTTACGCCATTCTCGGCAGAGTTGTTATGCCGCCTGAAGTTTTCGGTATGATTGAAAAAGGTCTTGCCGCAACTCCCGAAGGCGAGGAATTCTATTTTACCGACGTTATGACAGAGCTCGGTATGCAGGATAAGCTCATCGCTTATGACTTTGACGGCAAGAGATACGATATGGGCAACAAGCTCGGCATTATGAAAGCAAACTGCGAGGTTGCTCTTGACCACCCCGAAATCGGCGACGATTTCAAAGCCTATCTCAAGGAACTTGTAAAAACGTTCTGATAAACAAGCAAACGGCTTGCACGTAAAAGTGCAGGCCGTTTTTTTGCTCAAAATTTTGTTTTCGCAAAAAGTGAACTTTTCGGTGAAAAAGATTGTCTAATATTTAAAAGCAACTTCAGCTGCTTTTAAATATTAGAATTTGGAGGAACCGATATGAAAGCTATGGTCTGTCCGCAGTGCAGCGCAAATTTAAGTCTTGATGACAGCAGGGAATTTGGTTTTTGCACCTATTGCGGCGCAAAAATTCAGATTAATGAAACTATTATTCACAAAGCACATATTAACATAGAAGGGGTTGCCGGAGTTAGTTCCTTATGCCAGAAAGGTTTTATGGAAATCGATGCCGGTGAATATAAGCTTGCCGAATCAACTTTTGATAAAGCGTTAAGCATTGACCCTTCAAATATTCTTGCTATATTCGGAGCGTTTCTAACCAAAGAAAAGAATCAACACTATTATAACCTTTTGAAAAGAAACAGCGTTTCCATTTCAAGCGAAGAAGCAAGCGTAATTAACGAATTTAACTGTGAATACATCGCAAAAATGTATTGTAATTCTGATGATTTGGAAAGACTGTCTTATATTGCCGAACACTTTAACGAGGCAATCACTGCAAATTTAATCAACTTTACATCATTCAACAATAGCAATATTGATATGATTCAGTTCCTTTATAACAATGGAGTAAATATTAATGACATCTTTCTTTCATATTTCAAGCTGGCTTACCAAAAAGAATTACTGAATTCCGTTTACACGGCATATTATCTTCCTGCAAAATATTTTAAAAAAATGATATCTTTGGGATTGTCGCTAAATACAAAAGTCAGTTTCAGGATATATTACAGCGAAAGTTATCATGACTATGACCAATCCATAACGAGTTTTTTCAGAGAATTTCTCTCGTTATCAAAAGAAGATGGTAAGAGCACGATTTTTAATAATTATATGTTCACTTTTAAGGAATGTTCAAAAGGTGGATCGTTTACGTTAGAGAAAGGACCCGTAAATACAAATAATTTAATAAAATACATAAGAGAAATTGACAGTTTTTTACCTGATGACCAAAAAATTATAAAACCTGCAAAAGGCTGCTACGTTGCAACCTGCGTTTACGGCTCATACGATTGTCCGCAGGTATGGACTCTGCGCCGTTACCGTGATAACACTCTCGACAAAACTCCGTTCGGCAAAGCATTTATAAAAATCTATTACGCCGTAAGTCCCAAAATCATCAAGCTTTTCGGCGAAATGTCATGGTTCAAGAGCTTCTGGAAGAAAAGGCTCGATAAAATGGTATACAAACTGAACGGCAAAGGCATTGAAAACACTCCGTATAACGATCTCTATTAAAACCGAAGCATTCATGTGCCGAATTTGCAGGATACGAAACACCTCCCACCTGCATTCTGAATGCTTTATGCGGAAAGCTCTTTCCGCAACAAAAAAGCTCGCCCCGAAAGGAGCGAGCTTTTATTGTTTTAAATTAGTCTTTCTTTGCCTTAACTGCAACTGCTACGCTGCCTGCAAGAGCAAGAAGAGCGATTGCGGGAACAACTGCCTTGCTGCCTGTGCTGGGGATATCGTCATCAACAGCTGCGGGAGCCTTTGTTGTTTCGTCGGGATCGTCAATAGCTGTCTGACCGGGAGCGTTTGTCTTGATTTCGTCGCCAACAACAACTGTTGTTTTGTCTGCGTCAGCATCTGATGCGTCTGTTGCATCGTCAGCCTTTTCTGTTGTTGTTGCATCTGTCTGACCGGGGTGACCGAGGTCGATTGCTGTTGTTGTTTCAGCAGCTTCGGTTGTTGTTTCAACAGCTTCTGTTGTTACTTCTGCGGTTGTTGTTTCGCCGTCTGCAAATGCGCAGATTGAAAGTGTGCAGATTGAAAGAGCTGCAACAGCGATTGCTGCGATGAGTGCGATTGTCTTTTTCATTTTAAAAACCATCCTTTTTTAATTTTTTGCTTGTGAGCAATATATGAGTTAATTTTAGCCTATATATGCATTTTTGTCAAGCGGTATATTTTAGTTAACAGGGGTAAAACTATAAACAATTTGTAAACAAGAGGTGTTTATATGCAATTCAGCTTCAGCAACGAAAAAAAGAACTGCCGTCGCTACCCCGTCAAAAACCCGCTTGGTGCCGAACCGTTTGAGGATATCCCCTCCGACGTTAACGGAAGCTACACGGGCGTGCCCTATGACGCCGAGGACAATGAACCTGTTCAGGACGCCGACGATTTATAACCGCTATCCGTAAACGCGCGGCGGCGGAGCCGTTGTGCCTTCGGCTCCGCCAAACCACTCCATCTTTTGTCCGCCCTTTGCGTATCCTTCCCCAAGGATACGGCGGTTTATGAAAATTCCACTCAATCGGTACTGACCGATATCCCTCCATCCGTACGGGTGTGGAAATTCAAGCTGATTAATTAAGCTCGATGCTGCCGAGCCTGCTCTCGCCGCTTATTGAAAAAGCAACTATCTTGCTGCCTGTGATGCTGTAGAAAATATCGCCGATGCAGGTGCCTCGCATTGCCGTTTCTGTTTTTGCACCCGTTTCGTGATTAAAATAACCCACAGGTTTTATATCACTCTGCGTAAGCTCAAAAAGAGCGTATGCAAGAGCGGTTTCTTTGGTTTCGGAATCGGTTCTGATTACGGGAATGCCCAGAATCTTTTCATCCTGCATAATCATGATTCCGCCGTTATCAAAAACCGAAAGAGTATCCGAAATATCTGAAAGATTATATAAATCAAGGCTACCCGGTCTTGACGGGTCGCTCAGGTCAAGCAACGAAATACTGATGCCCTTGAGAAGCTCGCTGCCGGCATCGGATGCGCCGATGTGAATAAGCTTTTCACCGCCCGCGCTGAAAAGTCTGTCTGCCAGACCGTTTGTGGCAACGGTTGCAACCTTGCGAGGCTTGTTTGCGTCAGAAATATCAATTATCATTGTTGTTTCTGTTGCCGAGCCTGAAATGACGTAACAATTTTTTTCTATAACCTTTGCGCCTTTGACCTTTTCGCCCGGGAAAATGTTATCAACTCCGCTCACAAACTCCATTTTTTCGTTCAGAATATAGAGCGTTGTGAAATCCGAGTCCGTGGCAACGGCTGTAAGCCAGCCTGTCGCTTCATCAACAACGGGTTTATCGGACAAAAAGCCTTTGAATACATATGAACCGACCAGTTCAACCTTTGATTCGCCGATATTGAACCTGTATAACTCGGTCAGATTTTTGTGAACTCCGTTTTCGTCCGCCTCAACGGAGATAAATCCCCTTGAAATCATAACCGTGTTGCCGCTGACCCACAATCTGCCGCTGTTGCTGCCGAAAAATGCAAGGCTGTCAACAGGTTGTGTGAGATTGTCGGTATTTGTTACCGTAATAAAAGTGAATGCCGCTTCGGGGTCATTGACCGCCATAAATATTTTATCCGTGGCAGGTTTTACTTCCTTTCCGTCTGCAGAGCAAACAGGAATGGCGCTTTGTTCTCCGTCTGAAACGGCTTTTTCGGTGATAAGATAAAGAGCCCCGCTTTCGGTTATACCCGAAACAATATATTCGCCGTCCTGAACGTGTTCACGGATTCTGACAGGCTCTGAAGGGTTGCTGATATCATAATAAACCGCAACCGTTGAAGCCTTGCTGAATCCCGAGCTGTCCTCCATAACGTAAGCGTCTCTGCTCATAATTGCAATAAGCTTGTTGCCTTTAAGATAGATTTCAATGCAGTCATCGGTGCATTTTGAACTGCTGTTATCAGAAAGTACTATTGTTGATGCAACCGACATCTCTTCGGCAGGAAGAGCCCTGATAACTTTGATAAGCTCCGCATTTGCACCGTTTGCGTTGAGACCCGTTGTTGCAACAAAAAGATATTCATCGTTATTTTTGACGATATCTGCTTCAAGACCTGTAAACGATTCAACAATTTCGCTGCTTGTGTTGTAAGCGTTAACAGCAGTTTCAAGCATTACAGAATTATCAATCACGTAAGCGTTGCTCTGTCCCGACGGTGCGGAATTCTGCACCGCAGTTGCGGAAGAATCGTTACCGTTATGTGTTGCATCGGGTACACGGTCCGCTTTATCTTTTTTCAGGATACTCTGAACCGCAAACTCAACTTCTTCATAGCTGCTTACGCCGACAACAAGATTTTCGGCATTGTAATTAATGAACGTGGGTTCGGTTCTGATAATTCTCACGCCCGTGTTCACTTTAGCAAACATCACGCTCACAAACACAACTATTACTGCCGCAGCCGCCGCTGCAAGTCGGCGCACCGCTGATGCCGCATTTATCGGCTTTGATGCGCTGTCCCTGTGCGCATCCATTTCAATTATATTACCCGTTTCATCGGAAAAATCCTTTTGCTCTCTGAGCATTTCAACGATTTTCTCTTTTCTCAGATTTTCAGGCACTTCTATATCGTTTAATCCCTGCCTGAGTATTTCTTCAATATTTTTGCCTCCGTTCTTCATCTTTTCACCCCCCTTTCGCCGTAGTTTCTTCAAGCATATTTTTCATCTTCTTGAGCGAACGTCTCAGCTTTGAACGCACCGTTGCCGCATTGATACCGAGAATTTCCGCAATTTCGCGGCTTCGGTATCCGCTGACAGTGCTGAGCATAACGATTTCACGTTCATCATCGGCAAGTTCTGAAAGAGCACGCTTAAGGTCAAGCGAAACATCAAGGTCGTCGTCCGTCGCAGGCTCTTCGCCGCTGTTTTCTTCGCTGTCAAGATATACAAATGCTTTTTTATGTTGATTTTCGGTATAATGCCTTTTGCAGGAAGCACACAGAATTTTAAAAAGCCATCCTTTGAATGCTTCCGGCTTTTTTAAAGAGCCGATTTGCCTGAACGCCGCAAGAACAGCCTCTGACACAGCGTCCTGTGCCAGCTCGTTGCTGCCCGTAACGCAGCAGGCGTAATAATACATCTCTTTATAGTAAATTTCATACAGTTCGCCAAAAGCTTCGGCGTCACCGTTTTTTGCAAGAGTAACGAGTTCGTTTATCTGAGCGCTCAAAATCGACCCTCCTTACCACTCTCATAATATCAGTGTGCAAAAAATTGATTTTTGTTGCATATGAGAGAAATTTTTGATAAAATTTATTCTGCAAGGAATACTATACAGGAACAACAATAATAAAGCAAGGTGAAAAATATGAATAAAAAATTTATTGCCCTGCTTTTTGCAGGACTTCTTACACTGTCATCGTGTGCAGTTGAGGGCAAGCTTGAAGAACAGGAAGCAGACGTTAAGGCAAGCGTTGAGGACAGCCGCAGCACGTCTGTTAGCGTAATCTATGCCGAACCGACCTCCGCCGAGCTTATGACCGAGATGCCAACAGAAACAACCGCCGTCAGCATCACGTCACCCGTAACAAGACCCGCAAACTCTTCTTCATCGGGTCTTTCGACAAAACGCAGGGAACACAGCTACGGCGTTGCAAAAAACGGCAAGCCTCACAGCATCTCCGTTGATAATCAGGCGTATTTTGATTCGCTTGATATGGGCGCATTCTGTCTTGACACAAAAACACAGGAAAAGGTGCTTTATCTTACCTTTGACTGCGGCTGGGAAAACGGATACACGTTTGACGTTCTTGACGTTCTCAAAGAAAAAAACGTGCCTGCCGCATTCTTCTGCACGCTTGACCACATCGACGCCGAACCCGAGCTTATCAGAAGAATGATAGACGAGGGGCACATTGTGGGCAACCATTCCGCAAACCATCCTGATTTTTCGGAAATCTCACGTGAAAAAATGACTGCCGAAATAAAAGAATGCGAAAACCGACTTGTCAACGAATTCGGCTATACGCCCGTTTTCTTCCGTTATCCGGAAGGCGCATACAACGAAAATTCTCTTGACCTTGTTAATTCGCTGGGATACAAAACCGCCTTCTGGTCCTGCGCCTATGCCGATTGGGACGTTAATAACCCGAAGGGTGCCGACTATGCGTTTGAAACGGTAACAGCGCGCCTGCACCCGGGTGCTGTTATTCTTCTCCACTCCGTTTCGCCCGATAACGCAGCGGCTCTTGGCAGAATAATTGACTATGCCCGTGAGCAGGGTTACGAATTCAGAGCGCTTACGGAATTCCCCGTATAACAAACAAAGCTTGCATCGAAACAAATCGGTGCAAGCTTTTAACATTGCTGTATATTTTATTCTGCGGCTGTTTCCGCACGGAAATCAATCGCGTTGATTTCTGCGATTTCAAGAGCCTCTTCGCCGTCGTCGCTGAGCATATCGCCCATAATCTCGGCAATATTTGCAACGGATTCGCAAGCGTCAAACGTTGCGGAAAGACCGTTAGTAACCTCTTTTGAGGTAAGATGGGGATTGTTGACAAAAATCATAGCGAGGCAAGCGATAACAGCAACAGCCGACGTGGCGATGCCCGCAATAAGAACGGTGCTTATTCTGTTGCCGTTGCAGTTTCTCATCGTTGCGCCTCCTTGTTTTTGTTTGGTATGACCTTATTATAAGCACCTTGTTTTTTCTGCCGTAATCCCGTTTTTACCTGCAAAAAACTTATTCATTGTTGAAACGCAATCCGTTTTGTGCTATAATCACACCATCAAATCCGAAAGGATATTATTATGACAGGTATAATTATTCTCGATAAACCCAAGGGCATCACCTCTTTCGGCGCAGTTGCAAGGGTGCGCCGTATCTGCGGCGAAAAAAAGTGCGGCCACAGCGGCACGCTTGACCCGATGGCAACAGGCGTTATGACGGTTATGCTTGGCGGCGCAACACGTTTTTGCGAGTTGCTGCCCAACCACGATAAAGAATATCTTGCATCATTCCGTCTCGGCATCACCACAGACACGCTCGATATAACAGGCAAAATCCTCAGCGAATCTCCCGTAACCGCAGCAAAAGATGACGTTGTTGCCGCCCTTGAAAGCTTCACGGGCGAAATCAGCCAGCTTCCGCCGATGTATTCCGCTGTTTCGGTCAACGGTCAGCGTCTTTATGACCTTGCAAGGCAGGGAATTGAGGTTGAAAGGCAGGCAAGAAAGGTTATGATTTATTCCGCCGACTTGCTTGAATCCGACGAAAGCACGCATGAATATAAAATATCGGTTTCCTGCTCGTCGGGTACGTACATCAGAACTTTAATTGACGATATCGGTAAAAAGCTCGGCTGCGGTGCAGTGCTCACGGAGCTTCGCCGCACAAGGGCAAACGGATTTTGCGTTGAACAGGCAATAACAGTTGAGCAACTTGAAGAAGCGGCAAAAAACGGTAATCTTGACAGCATTGTTATCTCCGTTGAAAAAGCAATGGAACTCTACCCCTCTGTTCAGGTTACAGAAGCTCAGGCAAAACGCTTTTCAAACGGCGGTGAGCTTGACCTGAACCGAATCAAGTGTCCCAGAATGCTCGGATATTACAGAGTTTATGACCACGACGGCGTTTTTCTCGGTCTCGGCGAAGTGCGTGACAGCGAAAACCTGCTTGTAAAAAGGGTTTATGTCAACAAATAATGTCAAATTAAAAATATAATTTCGGAGTGCCGTAACAGCGCTCCGATTTTTGTTTATATTGCCCAAATTCTGACCCTAAAAATTTACACCTGCTAAAAAATATTAATCTTGAATTACCTTGCATATTAAGTATAATAAAGGTATAGGGGTGGTTTATCGCTTTAATGTGCTGTAGCTGCCTGAAAATGTCAGAACAAATCTGTTTAAATGCAAAGGAGATTTTCTTATGAGCGAAAAAATCAAGATTGGTATTATCGGCTGCGGCGGCATCGCCAACGGCAAACACCTGCGTGCCATCTCTAATATTGATTTCCTTGAACCCGTTGCTTTCTGCGATATCATTGAAGAGAGAGCAGTTGAAACCGCAAAAAAATACGGCTCTGCCGATGCAAAAATTTATACCGACTACAAAGAGCTTCTCAAGGATGAGAGCATCGTTGCCGTTCACGTTTGTACCCCCAACCGCTCGCACAGCTTCATAACAATTGACGCTCTTGAAGCAGGCAAGCACGTTCTTTGCGAAAAGCCCATGGCTAAAACATATGCCGAAGCAAAGGCTATGTACGAAGCTTCGGTAAGAACAGGCAAAAAGCTCTCAATCGGCTATCAGTCACGCTGGAGAGACGATTCGCTTTATCTCAAGCAGTGCTGCGAAAACGGCGACCTCGGCGAAATCTATTACGCAAGAGCTCTTGCCATCCGCAGAAGAGCTGTTCCCACCTGGGGCGTTTTCCTTAACGAATATGAACAGGGCGGCGGTCCGCTTATCGATATCGGCACACACGCTCTTGACCTCACACTCTGGATGATGGATAACTACAAACCCAAGATGGTAGTAGGTACAAAATACAAGAAACTCGGCGATCAGAAAAACACCGCTAACGCCTGGGGCGACTGGGATCCCGAAAAATATACCGTTGAAGATTCCGCTTTCGGTTTTGTTGTTATGGAAAACGGCGCAACCATCAGCGTTGAATCCAGCTGGGCAATCAACATTGCAGACCCCATTGAAGCTTCAACCCTTCTTGCAGGCACAAAGGGCGGCGCAGATATGTTTGACGATCTTCGCATCAACTACGTAAAGAACGGCAGACAGGTTATTGAAAAGCCCAACTTTGATGCAGGCGGAGTTGCATTCTATGACGGCTGCAGCGACGATCCCGCAGAGCTTGAATGCCGCGCATTCTACGATGCGGTTATCAACGATAAAGAGGTCAGCACAAAGCCTGAGCAGGCTATGGTTGTTACAAGAATCCTTGAAGCTATCTATGAATCCGCTCAGACAGGCAAACCCGTATACTTTAACGATGAGGATTAATTGATTATGAAAATTGCAGTTCAGGTCTATTCCGTAAGAGACCATATAAACGATACGGAAACGCTGTTAAAGGCTCTTGAAGAAATCAAAAAAATCGGCTATGACGGCGTTGAGTTTGCAGGCTTCTTCAACACGGATGCCGCAACAATCAAGGCAAAGCTTGACGAGGTTGGTCTTGTTGCAGTAGGTGCTCATATGGGTCTTGACGATTTCAGAGCAGACAAAATGGAGCAGACAATCGAATTCATCAACACCCTCGGCGCAAAAGCAGTCGGTGTTGGCGGCGCTCCCCACTCAACATACGACGAATCTGCCGAAACAGGCGACGTTCTCGGCGCAGCCGAGAAATATGCAATGGAAAAATACGGCATAAAGGTTTATTACCACAACCACTGCGAAGAGTTTGTTGCTCTTGAGGACGGTCAGTATCCCATCAATATTATCGGCGACAGATGCTCGCTTGAAATTGATACATACTGGAGCTTCCACGCAGGCGAAGATAACCGTGCTCTGCTCAAGGCAAAGAAAGACAACATCGTTCTTGTTCACGTCAAGGACGGTATTGACGGTAAACCCAAGGCTCTTGGCGAAGGTAACTGCGACGTTCCTGCTGTTATTGAAACGGCAAAGGAAATCGGTCTTGACTGGGTAATCGTTGAAAATGACGACCCCGTGCCCACAGGTCTTGAAGATATCGCAAGAAGCTATAAATATCTTAAAACCATTATTTAAGTGAATAATGAATAGTGTAGAGTGAACAGTTAAGGGCGGACTCTGTCCGCACCTGAATATAATTATTGACGTTCGTAACAAGGAGATTATCAGATGAAACTCGGTGTATTTACAACTCTGCTTTCAAACCTCTCTCTTGAAGAGGCTCTTAAATATTTCAAATCGCTCGGCATTGAGATGGTTGAAATCGGCTGCGGCGGCTATCCCGGCAACGCTCACGCAAACCCCGAAGAACTGCTTGCAGACGAAGCAAAGCTTGAGGAATTCAAGGCTCTGCTTAAAAAATATGACGTTCAGATCAGCGCTCTTTCCTGCCACGGCAACCCCGTACACCCCAACAAGGAAATTGCCGCAGATTATGATAAAACAATCAGAAACACAATTCTGCTTGCCGAAAAACTCGGTCTGAGCCAGATCAACACTTTCTCAGGCTGCCCCGGCGACTGTGAAACAGCTAAATATCCCAACTGGGTAACCTGCCCCTGGCCCAACGATTTCGGCGAAATTCTTGACTGGCAGTGGAACGAGGTTCTTATCCCCTACTGGAAAGACCTTGTTGCTTTTGCAAAGGCTCACGGCGTTAACAAAATTGCTCTTGAGCTTCATCCCGGCTTCTGCGTTTATAACACAGAGTCACTTCTGCGTCTGCGCGAGGCAGTAGGTCCCGAAATCGGCGCAAACTTTGATCCCAGCCATCTTATCTGGCAGGGTATTGATCCCGTTGCCTGCATCCGCAAGCTCGGCGACGCAATTTTCCATTTCCACGCAAAGGATACAAAGATTGATAAATACAACACTGCCGTTAACGGCGTACTTGACAACAAGCCCTACGGCGACGAAATCAACCGTTCGTGGATTTTCCGCACAATCGGTTACGGCAATGATAACGCTTATTGGAAAGAAATCATCTCCAATCTTCGTATGGTCGGCTATGACTACGCAATCAGCATTGAGCACGAGGATTCACTTATGAGCCAGAATGAAGGTCTTTCAAAGGCTGTTTCGTTCCTTAAGAACATTATTCTCACCGAATCCACAGGCGAAATGTGGTGGGTTTGACGCGTTTTTTTGCCAATACGGCGTCAATCCGCCTCGAAATATCCGCATATTCCTTCGGCGGGTTTCCTTGTCTTGACAAAAATCCGCAGTCAAACCGGATTCATTAAACAAAACAAGGACAGGGTTTTACCCGTACCAAAATTAAATTGACTTTTTACTCTTTTAAGGAAGCGCTTACTATGGTTAACAATAAATTTGGCTGCGCCGTTATCGGCTACGGCGGTATGGGCAGCTGGCACGCAAGAAAAATCAAGAACGAACTCGGCGAACACGCAGAGCTTATCGGAATTTACGACATTAACCCCGAAAGAGGCAAGGTCGCAGAAGAAAACGGCATTCACGCTTATTCTTCAA
This sequence comes from Clostridia bacterium, assembly GCA_017938985.1. Classification (GTDB taxonomy): domain Bacteria; phylum Bacillota; class Clostridia; order Oscillospirales; family Acutalibacteraceae; genus CAG-177. The sequence continues at coordinate 44,274 of JAGBAK010000130.1, read as the reverse complement.
GAGAAGAGCTGCTTGCTGACGAAAGAATTGACCTTGTAACAATCGCAACTCCCAACGACTATCACAAGGAGATTGCAATTGCCGCTCTTGAAGCTGGTAAAAACGTTATCAGCGAAAAACCCGTCGCCATGAACAGCGGCGAGCTTAACGAAATGATTGAATGCGCAAACCGTTGCGGCAAGCTTTTCACCGTTCACCAGAACAGACGCTGGGATCAGGACTATCTGACCATCAAAAGACTTATGGCAGAGAACACTCTCGGCAAGGTTTTCAGAATTGAGTCAAGAGTTCACGGCTCAAGAGGTATTCCCGGCGACTGGCGCAACCAGCCCGAACACGGCGGCGGAATGCTGCTTGACTGGGGTATTCATCTGCTTGACCAAGCGCTTATGATGACTCAACCCAGAAAGCTTAAGTCCGTTTATGCAGAGCTTACTTATGTCACAAACGAAAAATGTGACGACGGCTTCAGAGCAACTCTGATTTTTGACGACGGTCTCTCATTCCTTGTTGAGGTTGCAACGAGCAACTTTATTGAGCTTCCGCTCTGGTATGTTCTTGGTGAAAACGGCAGTGCAGTTGTCAACGATTGGGATTTCAACGGCAAAATCGTTAAAGTCAGCGATTGGGAAAACCGCGACGCCGTTCCGATTGTTGCAGGTGCAGGCATAACCAAAACCATGGCACCCAGAACTGATGACACAATCAAAACATATCCCCTTGAAATTGAAAAGTCTGACTGGGGAGAATACTATAAAAACGTGTTCGCTTATCTTGAGGGCAAAGAGGATATCATTGTCACTCACGATCAGCAGCGCAGACTTATGAAGCTTATTGAAGCAATCATTGAATCAGGCACAAACAACAAGCTTGTTATGTTTGAGGAATAATTTAATCATTGCATAAAAAAGAAGGAGCTGTTCAAAGCGAACAGCTCCCCTTTTTTATCAAAAAGCCGACGGGTGAAAGAAAGGAAAAATGAATGTAAAAATGAAAAGAGTGAAAGTTTTGAATGCAGGTCGGCTCTTTTTCAGATTTTATGCGGCATCGTAATCGGCAACCAGACACAAAACGGGTGCTTCAGAGTCAGGATCAACAGAGCAGATATCATCAGGGTCTTCAAACGGAACGTCGGTATCGTCGCCGAGCAAGAATTTATAGATGCTGTTTAAAAGTTTCATAACGTTTTCTCCTTCGTTTTTTCTTTATGTCTTTATTATAGCGACCAAGATGTACCATAAAACGGACTTGCAAAGCAAAAAACCAGAAAAAGAGTGCCAAAGCACTCTTTTTCCGGTTAAAACATTATAAATACTGACGCCGCAAACGCAACAAGTGCGGCAACAATGGTTTTTGCCGAAGGCTTTTCTTTGCGGACAATGCTTAAAGCAGTTGAGAAAAACATTGTTCCGCCCGTTACAATCGGAAACTGCACCGAAGCAGGCAGAGCGGTAAGAGTTATCAGACAAAACAGGTTGCCGATTCCGTTGCAGACCGCATAGCTTGCGGCATAGCCGAGCTCTTTCGGTTTAAGAACGGGCAATTTTCTGTTAACGATAAGGTGATAAACCGCGCAGGCAACAACAACGCAGATGTTGACCGTTGCCATAAAGCTGAAGCTGTCAACCGCAAGCCCGGGTTTCGTTTGATGAATGGTCGAGATAACACCGACCGTTCCGTTGAGAACAAAAACCGCAAGGTAATATTTCATATTGCCTTTGTTCTTTTTGCCCTTTTCAAAGCTCATTGCTGTTGCGATTGCAATAAGGACAACGCAGATTATCTTTGTGGGGGTGACGGCTTCGTTGCGGAAGATGAGTCCGTAAGCAAGCGGTAAAAGCATACCGCCGAGCATTGCGAAGATTGAAAAAACCGAAAGGTTTGCTGTTTTGAATGATTTCAGGCTCGCAAAACTGTAGCCGAGCACAACCGCGGCATATAAAGCCGCCATAAGAAGCGAAAACCAGGTTATATTCAGGTGGAATTTGTTGAGCGAAAGCATTATCACAAAAGATATAGCATGCAGATAGAGCGAAAGGGTGATTGCAGAATCTGTTCCGTCACCTCTGCTTTTCTGATACATCTGGTTAAATAAAAACTGCATTGCAAACAAAAGCGCCGCAGTTGCAAGCATACCGTAATACATAAAAAATTACCTCCGAACAAATCTGAAATACATTTTATCAGCAGACGGTAATTTTTTCAATGTCAAAAATACACACTACCGCAGTTGATTTATTGCAATTTAATGGCATTTTTGTCTTATTGTAAGTGAAACCGCCGCAATTTATAAACGTCGTTTCAGACAGCAAAAAGGTCTGTCCCGTTAACCGAGACAGACCTTCCTTTTTTAAGCTATCAGCCAATTTTAGCTGCAAGATCAAGAATTGCAGAGAAAATGTCGCCGATCATTGTGCTTACTGCGCCCATATCCTTACCTGTGATCTGTTCAACAAAAGAGAGAACATATGTGGGGATATCGCTGAGCATTGCAAGAATTGCAAGCATTTGTAACACTCCTTTCTTAATTTTTATTTTCTATAACACAGCATTTGCCGATGTTATCTTATTTATAATCCTTCATATATTCGCCGTGAGCTTCAATCAGTTCATCAACCATTGCCTTGATATCGTCAATCGAAAGCTCTGCGGCAGTGTGGGGATCAAGCATTGCCGCCATATAAATATCCTCACGCTTCTTGGTAACAGCGGCGTTGATTGTAAGAAGCTGGGCATTGATGTTTGTCATATTCATTGCCGCAAGCTGAACGGGAAGCTTGCCTACGTGGCAGGGGTTAACTCCTCTTCCGTCAACAAGGCAAGGTACCTCAACGCAGGCATCTGCAGGCAGGTTATCAATAAGACCCGTGTTAAGCATATTGCCGCCGATTTTATAGGGATTGCCCGTGATGATGGCTTCCATAATGTATGAGGCATATTCGCCCGAACGCTCGTGAGTGATTTTGCCGTCCGCAAGGATTCTTTCTTTTTCCTCTTTCCAGCCCTTTATCTGATTTATACAGCGGCGGGGGTATTCGTCAAGAGGTATGTTATATCTTTCAATAAGTTCGGGGTATTTTGACTTGATATAGAAACAGTTGTATTCCGAGTTATGTTCACTGGATTCCGTGCAGTAATAGCCAAAGTTTTTGATATATTCATATCTGACCATATCGCTGTGCTTTTCATTTGCATTTTTTTCGGCAGCTCTGCGACGGATTTCGGGATAAAGGTCATTGCCGTCCTTATCCTGAATTTCAAGCAGCCAACCCATATGGTTGATACCTGCAATAAGTTCTTTTCTGCCCTCAAGCTTGTCTGACATACCAAGGCCGTTAAGAAGATCCTTTGAACAACTCTGAACACTGTGGCAGAGACCGACGGTTTTGATTTTTGTGTATCTCTGCATATAGCCCGAAAGGATGGCCATGGGATTCGTATAGTTGAGGAACCATGCGTTGGGGCAAACCTCTTCCATATCGTTTGCAAAATCCTGAAGAACCGGGATTGTTCGCAGACCTCTCATTATGCCGCCAATTCCGAGCGTGTCAGCAATTGTCTGGCACAGACCGTACTTTTTAGGCACCTCAAAATCAATGATTGTGCAGGGGTCATAAAGACCGACCTGAATTGCGTTAACAACAAAATCTGCATCTCTGAGAGCATCTTTTCTGTTTTCAACGCCGCAATACTTTTCAATCTTTGCGCGGCCCTCGTTTATGTTGTTGTTGATTGCGCTGAGGATAATATAGCTGTCCTCAAGTCTTTCTGCATCAATGTCATAAAGAGCAATTGTGCTTTCGCAAAGAACGGGTGTGCACATACAGTCACCAAGAACGTTTCTGGCAAAAACGGTACTGCCTGCACCCATAAAGGTAATTTTAGGCATAATCTGACTCCTTTCAGATTAAAGACCGGCATACCCTTCTGTTGATAAGTGTGCCGATTCTTATGTTTTTGTTGCATCGGATTCCAAATTTTTTGAAATGATCCGGGCACCGATAATGCAATATAAATATATCATAAAAAAGCGGCCTTTACAATACCGAATGTGTACTTTACAAATAAAATAAATTTTGCTAAAATAAAACCAATAAAAGGAGGCATAAAAATGAAAAGATTTCTTTCAGTTGCGCTTGCAATCGTGCTGATTCTTCAAATCAGCGTTTTTGCCGTCGCAGATTTCACCTCACCCAATCTCACAAAAGCAGAGTGGGACACACTTTACAATTCACTTAAAGACGATAATACTCTGCCTATGCTCTGCGTCGGCGCTGACGAAACACAGGTCAGCCTTTGCTGGCACGCTGACAAGGCAACAGCAAAAGCAGAGGTAAAGCTCGCCGATAACGCCAATATGAGCAATCCCACCGTTTACACAGGCGAAACAACTCCTGCAGAAAATGATGAACAGGTTGTTTGCCGTGTAACTGTTGACGGACTCAAGGAAAACTCAACCTACTATTATCAGTGGTACAGCGATAACGGCTGGAGCGAAGTTTGCAAATACGAAACCAAATCGTTCGGCGACCACAAGGCTCTTGTTATCGGCGATATTCAGATTGGCGGTCAGACCGATTCCACAGAAGTACAGTCACAGAACGGATACACCTGGAACAGCGTTCTTGCCGAAGCTCTTTCAAAGAATCCCGATGCCGCATATATGGTTTCGCCCGGCGACAACACCTCAACAGGTCAGACAGCGGCTGAATGGCAGACACTTCTTATGCCCGAAGCACTCCGCGAGTTACCTCTCGCTCTCGCAATCGGCAACCACGATAAAAAGGGCATGATGTATAATTACTATACCAATATGCCCAACGAATACTTCGGCAAATATTTTGAAGGTCTGGACAGAGATTTCTGGTTCCGTTACGGCGACGTTCTTTATCTTGTTTTTGACGCCTGCTCACCGAGTGCAGCCGACCATATGGCTATGGCAAAAGAAGCTGTTGAAGCTAACCCCGATGCAAAATGGCGTATCGGCGTTATGCACCAGGCACTTTTCGGTCCCGGCTACAGCGCACTTGATGCCGAAACAATGATTCTTCTCAACGCTGTTTTCAGCCCTATTTTTGATTCATTCGACGTTGACCTCGTTCTCACAGGTCACAGCCACCTTCAGGGTCGCTCACATTTCATCTATGAAAGCTCCGTAGTCGGCAAGGCGGAAAGCGGCAAGACCTACGCTGACCCCAGAGGCACGGTTTACCTTAACACAAACGCAATCTGCGACCAGGGCGCTTTCAGTGGCTCGGCAAACTATATGGCATATAATTTCTACGATAACGATGTTACAACCTATACAACACTTGATTTTACCGGAGATACTCTTAAAATCGAAACAAGAAGAGGCGACAACAGCGAACTGCTTGACAGCCTGACCCTCAAAAAGACAAAGGATTTCAAGGATAACGGTATTCTTCAGAAGCTTCACCGATTTGTCTATAAGTTTGTTGAATTTCTCGGCATCGTTTACCAGAAAATCGACAACGTTGTCGTTGCAATCAGAGGCGGACATTTTTAATCAACCAAACCTGCAGCAGAAATCTGTTGCAGGTTTTTTTATTCTTTTGTAATAATTTGTCTATATTTATGATTTAGAATATCCGTAACATAAAGGAAGGCGATTAAAGTGAAAATCGTAAAAATAATTGTTGCGGTTATAACGTTGCTCGCTGTTATTGCTGTTGCAACAATGTTGGGAATAAACAGTTTTGTAAAAGCGAGCGCCTCAAAGTATATACTCGACGCCGCCGACGTTGACTGTGACTACGACTGTGTACTTATTCTCGGCTGCAAAGTCAACGGCAACAGTCCCAGCACAATGCTGCGTGACAGACTCTCACAGGGTGTTGCTCTCTATGGCGTTGCAAGCGACAAACTTCTGATGACGGGCGACCATGGCAAAGACGGATATGATGAAGTCGGAGTAATGAAAGCTTACGCTGAGGATGCAGGCATACCGTCTGAGGATATTTTTGAAGACCACGCAGGATTTTCAACCTATGAAAGTATGTACAGGGCAAAAGAGATTTTCAAAACAGAAAAGATTCTCATTGTTACCCAGGAATATCACCTTTACAGAGCGATTTACGATGCAAGGGCTCTGGGACTTGATGCCTACGGTGTTATTGCAGAGCCGTCAATGAACTACGGCGGTCAGACTTACAGAGATATCAGGGAAATTCTGGCAAGAAGCAAAGATTTTCTTTTTTCAATCTTCAAACCCAAGCCCACCTATCTTGGAGAAGCAATCCCCATCAGCGGCAACGGAAACGCGACACAAGGTTAATAAAAACAAAAACCCTGCTCCGAAGAGCAGGGTTTCATTGTTTATAAAGCTAAAATTATTTAATTTCAACCTTTGCGCCAACTTCTTCAAGCTTAGCCTTGATAGCTTCAGCGTCATCTTTGGAAACAGCTTCCTTGAGAGCCTTGGGAGCGCCGTCAACAACAGCCTTAGCTTCAACGAGGCCGAGACCTGTGATTTCACGAACAGCCTTGATAACCTTAACCTTTTCTGAACCAACTTCAGCAAGGATAACGTCAAATTCTGTCTTTTCTTCAGCAGCAGCAGCGCCTGCATCAACAGGACCTGCAACAGCTACAGCAGCAGCTGCGGATACGCCGAATTCTTCTTCTACTGCGTGAACGAGCTCTGAAAGCTCAAGTACTGTGAGTTCTTTGATTGTTTCAATCATTGCTGCAATCTTTTCTGATGCCATTTTATTTTCCTCCAATTATTAAATAGATTTTAAATTTAAAATTTGATTATGCTTCTGCGGGAGCTTCTTCAGCTGCAGCTTCAGCGGGAGCAGCTTCGCCACCGTTATCAACAATAGCCTGGATAACACGTGCGAAAGCAGCGATGGGTGCATTGAATGCGTTGCAAACTGTTGCAAGAAGAATTTCTCTTGTGGGCAGCTTTGCGAGTGAATCAATTGTTGCTGTGTCAACAACTGCGCCGTCAAGATAACCGCTCTTAACGGAGAAGTTCTTGTGTGTGTCAGCAAACTTGGAAAGGATTCTTGCAGCTGCAGTGTGGTCTTCGGGGCTGATAGCGATAGCTGTTGTGCCCTCAAGAACGTTGCAAAGGTCATCAAGACCTGCGTTCTTAGCAGCAAGACCAAGAAGAGTGTTCTTAACTACAGTGTACTTAACGCCTGCTTCACGAAGGTCCTTACGGAGCTTTGTATCATCAGCAACGTTGATGCCCTTATAGTCAACAACAACACCTGCTACTGAATTCTGAAGCTGTTCGGTAAGATCTGCAACAATCTGTTTTTTCTGCTCTAAAACTTTTGCGCTAGGCATTTATTTTCACCTCCGTTGGTTAAATGCAATGAATACAGATAAAATCTGCAAAATTAAAAGCCCTTTCCGCAAACCGCAGAAAGGGCATAACATACTTAATATTATAAAAATATCTGTATGCTTCCTCTCTCGGCAGGCGGTTTAAAAACCTTTATGCGAAAAGCACCTGCTGTCTTAAAAAGAACAGCTTAGCTATGATAGCACACTTTCGCGTGCCTGTCAAGCTTTTTTTGAATTTAATTCAAATTATGCTTCCTGAGCTGAACCAACCTTGTTGGGGTTAACCTTTACGCCGGGGCCCATTGTGGTTGCGAGAACGCAGGAACGGATGTACTGACCCTTTGATGCAGCAGGCTTAGCCTTGATGATAGCATCGAGGAGAGTGGTGAAGTTTTCGCCAAGCTTCTCAGCGCCGAAGGAAACCTTGCCGATGGGGCAGTGGATGATGTTTGTTTTGTCAAGACGGTACTCAATCTTACCTGCCTTAGCTTCTGTAACAGCCTTAGCAACGTCGGGTGTAACTGTACCTGCCTTGGGGCTGGGCATAAGACCGCGGGGACCGAGAACCTTACCGAGACGACCAACGAGACCCATCATGTTGGGTGCTGCGATGCATACGTCAAAATCCATGAAGCCTTCGCCCTGGATTCTTGCAACAAGGTCTTCAGCGCCAACTACTTCTGCGCCTGCTGCAGCTGCTGCGTCAGCATCTGCGCCCTTAGCAAAAACTGCAACTCTTACTGTACGGCCTGTACCGTTGGGGAGAACTACAGCGCCTCTGACCTGCTGGTCAGCGTGACGTGAGTCAACACCCAGACGAACGTGAACTTCAACAGTTTCGTCAAACTTTGCGCTTGCAGTCTTAACTGCAAGGTCAAGCGCTTCGTTTACGTCGTAGAGAGTTGCCTTATCTACGAGCTTTGCGCTTTCGATATATTTCTTTCCGTGTTTCATGTTAATTTTTCCTCCCAATCATTGTGGTTAATCGGATTTGTTCCTCCCACAGTATGCAATCAATCGGTTACGGTAACGCCCATGGAGCGAGCTGTGCCGGCGATCATGCTCATAGCTGCTTCAACGTTAGCAGCGTTGAGGTCGGGCATCTTCTGCTCAGCAATCTTGCGAACCTGTTCGCTTGTGATTGATGCAACCTTGGTCTTGTTGGGAACGCCTGAACCGCTTTCGATGCCGCAAGCCTTCTTGATAAGAACTGCAGCGGGCGGAGTCTTGGTGATGAATGAGAATGTGCGGTCAGCATAAACTGTGATAACAACAGGGATGATAAGACCCATGTCGTTCTTTGTGCGTTCGTTGAATTCCTTTGTGAAGGACATGATGTTAACGCCGTGCTGACCGAGGGCAGGACCTACAGGGGGAGCCGGAGTGGCCTTACCTGCGGGAATCTGTAACTTAATTAAGCCAACAACTTTCTGTGCCATAATTAAAACCTCCAATATAATGTGGTAAATGGCGGAGCAACCTTAATTTTTTGCTCCTCCCACGAAGCCGGAGCTTTTGCTCTGACTGTGCCGTTAAGGCACTAAATTTGAAAGGGTTTAACCCTCAAATTACCGTGATTATTCGGCAAGCTCAACCTGGTCAAGCTCAAGCTCAACTGTGGTTTCTTTGCCAAAGAGTGCTGAAACCGTAACCTTGACCATATTGTTTTCAAGGTCGATTTCTTCAACAACACCGCTGAAGCCGTCAAAGATTTCGTCAATGATGTTGACTGTGTCGCCAACATTATAGGAAACCTCAACGCTTCTCTTTTCAACTCCGAGCCTGATAACTTCTTCGTCGCTAAGAGGTATTGCTTTGTTTTCGGGACCAACGAAGCCTGTTACGCCGTGAATGTTTCTGATAAGAAGCCAGGATTCATCGCTCATTGCGGGGCGATTGTCCTTGTCGGGCATAACTGCAACCTTAACCAGGACGTAGCCGGGAAAGAGCTTGCGTTCAACCTCTTTCTTCTTTTCTGCGTCAACAACGATTTCGGTCGGGATTTTGACTTCAAAAATCTGGTCCTGCATTTTGCGGTTTTCAACCATCTTTTCGATATTGGTTGCAACCTTGTTCTCATAACCGGAGTAGGTATGAACAACATACCATCTTGTGTCAACTGACATTATTTAACCTCCCGGTCTCAGCCGTTGAAAAGGTCAGCGGCGTTAATAACTGCTGCAGCCTGGGTTGTTACTTCTTTCTTTTCGGCAGCCTCCTGAAGAAGGTCAATGCCCTCAACAAGAAGAGTGTCAATACCAAAAATGATAAGACCAACAACAATAACTACTGCGAGAACAACTGCAGTTGATTTGAAAACTGTTTTAGCGTCGGGCCAAACAATCTTTTTGATTTCGCCCTTAAGATCCTTGCAGAACTTCTTGATTGCCTTGCCGGCTCTGACAAAGAAATTGCCGTTAGGGTTGGCAGGTTTCTTGTCCTTTTTCTTTTCAGCGGCGGCAACCTTTTCTGCTGCCTGGGAAATTTCCTTTTTAGCCATAGGTTAATCCTCCCGCTTAATTATTTGGATTCTTTGTGGAGAGTGTGTTTCTTGCAGAAACGGCAGTATTTGTTCATCTCCAGCCTGTCGGGTGTGTTCTGCTTGTTTTTCATTGTGTTGTAATTACGCTGTTTGCATTCGGTGCAAGAAAGTGTAATCTTTACTCTTTTACCGTTAGCAGCCATGTGCGGCACCTCCATTTAATCGGAATTTTTAGCGCAGCTCAAGTCTATCAGGCAACAAAAGCTGCTGCTCAAGCCTCCCTCTGCGTAACATTTAGTTTTCGGGCGCAAAAAAAGAACCCTCCTGCAGAGGTAGAATAATGATATCACATACCACCGCTGCAGTCAAGAACTTTTTTTGATTTTGTGAAATTTGTAAAATAATTTGCGTTTTAAATAATAATTACATTATATTATATGTCAATATCAACATAAAAAACGCTGCATTCAACGATTAAAGGTATCTGAAAAGCTCGTCGCCGCTGTAGGGGGAAAGCATTGCAGGAGCTATATCAAGCACGCTCTTGCAGCCTGTGTTGCCCTGTGAATTGAGCTTATAAGCAGCTCTTGCATAAGCAACGAGCACGCTTGCGGTAAACTCAGGGTTAGAGTCAAGCTTGAGTGAATATTCGATAATGTGGTTATGCTCATTCTCTGCGCCTGTACGTGCGGAGCGGATAACAAAGCCCTGATGAGGCAGACCGCTGTGCTTTTCGTTAAGCTCTTCCTGTGAAATGAAGGTTACGGTTGTATCGTAATCTGCAAAATAGTTGGGCATTGTTTTGATTTCGTTTTCAATTCTTGCAAGGTCTGCGCCTTCCTCGGCAACAACGTAGCACTCTCTTGTGTGCTTCATACGGGTTGTGAGCTCGGGGTCGGAACCGCTTCTGACCGCTTCAAGTGCGGCGGGAACAGGAACAGTATACTGTCTTGCATCGACAACTCCGCTGATTCTTCTGATTGCATCTGAATGGCCCTGACTTACGCCCTTGCCCCAGAAAGTATAGTTCTTGCCTTCGGGCAGAATTGACGCGGCGTAAAGATGGTTAAGCGAGAACAGACCCGGATCCCAACCGACGGAAATAATTGCCGTTTTGCCCGATGCCTTTGCAGCCTTATCAACGTTGCCGAAATGCTCGGGAATACGTGCATGCGTGTCGAAGCTGTCAACAACGTTGAAGTTTTCTGCCAGAGACGGAGTCTGAACGGGCAGATCAGTTGCGCTGCCGCCGCAAAGAATCATAACGTCAATGCTGTTTTTGAATTCAAGAACCTTGTCGGCGGAGAAAACGGGTGTTTCGCCGAAAACGGTTTTAACAAGAGAGGGATCTCTGCGTGTGAAAACCGCAACAAGTTCCATATCGGGATTCTGATGAACGGCGCATTCAACACCCCTGCCAAGGTTACCGTAGCCGAAAATACCGATTCTAATGCTCATATATATACCTTCTTTATATTGGATTTTTGTTTGAATTTATGGTGGAATTATACACCTGCAAAAGCAAACATACAAGAGTTTTTAACTCATTTTTTCAATTATGTTACACCTTTATAATATAACCCTCTTGTGAACTCGCCTTTTGCGCTTTTTTCACAAATATAATCACCTATAATTTCTGCGGCTTCTGTTTTGGTCTCGGTTGTGAAATAAAGAAGTGCAAAATCGCAGTTTCTGATATCGCTCTGTTTATCTGCAAGCCAGAGAGGACGTGAGTTAAAAATATAACTGCAACCGTTTTTGCATCTTACGGGGAACTCAACGCCCATTCTGTCAACAAGCACACTGTTTTTGCCGCATTCGGAGCAGGTCAGCTTGTTCCTGACAGGACAGTTTCTTGTGAGCATAAGCGGAATTCTGCCGTATGTCATAATACCCCTCGGCATTTCGCCGCCCATATGCGCCGCCTGAGAAAGACTGACCTCGCAGGAGAGCAGACAATCCTTTGCGCCGAGAGTCTGCATTTCATCAAGCGAAACACTGTTGAATATATTCATACCGAAACCGCCGGCAAACGGCAAACCGGCTTTTTGAGCAATTGAAACGCCGTCAAGCGTGCAGACCCACGCAATAGAAACACCGTGGGATTTAAGTCGGTTCAGATTTTCAAGATATCTTTCGTAATTTGAGAAAACTGCCGACGGAATCTCTGCGGCAACTTCAATGCCGTTTTTACAAAGACGCTCAACCGTTTCTCCGTCGGTTTCAAGAGGAACAATCACACGAGAAATACCCGTAAGTTTTTCGGGTATTTCGTTTGCATCAAAAAATCTTGCGTGAAGTTCTCTTTCTGACGGCGTATGAGGTGCTATATTATAATTGTATAGAGAGACGTTGATTTTTTCATTCTCCGCAACGGCATTTTCAAGTGCAGAAAGAGCATTGCGTCTTAAAGCATTCAACTCCCCTGCCGGAACAAAAAGCCCGTGCGAAAAATCGATTTCAACTTTGTTTGCATAGAACTGTGTACCGCCGCATTTTGAAAGACGTTCGCTGATTTCTTCGCTTGTAACGGCACGGTTAAGCGCTTTCTGAGGAGCGTTACCCTCAACGCAAACGGTTTTGCCGAGAGCCTCCGCCGTCAGCAAAAGGGGCGTTTCAGGTGCAAAAGTCAAAGAAAAATCAACGGGTATAAGCGGATTTTCCTTATCATACAGCTTCTGCAAACCGTCAAGCACGCCCGAGGCTTCTTCAACGTCCTCTTTACGGCGTATACCGAACATCTCTTTGCCAAGCTTGTTTTCAAAATATCCTTTTGTAAAACCCGAGCGCGAAAAAACAGCCTGAAGCGAACGGTTAAGCTGCTCATCGGGAGCGTTTTCAAGACTGTTTTTGCAGGCTGTCACCGCTGCCGCAACGTATTCGGGTCGCTTCATTCTTCCCTCAATTTTGAACGAGCAGACACCTGCTTTTTCAAGACGGTGAAGCTCATCAACAAGCGACAAATCCTTAAGACTCAGATTATTGCCTCCTTTGCCGTTAACGCCGAACGGGAGTCGGCAAGGCTGGGCACAAAGACCTCTGTTTCCGCTTCTGCCGCCGAGAACGGAACTCATAAGGCACTGTCCCGAAACACACATACACAGTGCGCCGTGAACAAAATATTCAAGCTCCATATCGGTTTGTGCCGAAATGGCAGATATTTCTTTTTCGGAAAGCTCGCGCGGAATAACGGCTCTTGAAAAACCGAGCTTTTCAAGAACACGAATTCCCTCAATGCTCTGCACCGACATCTGGGTCGATGCGTGCAGCGCAACAGACGAACAGACCCGACGCACAATGGCGGCGAGTCCGATATCCTGAATAATAAAAGCATCTATGCCTGCATCGCAAGCAGTTTTTATTGCGTCATATGCAGTTTTGATTTCACTGTCGCTCACAAGGGTGTTGAGGGTCAGATACACCTTAACGTTTCTCTTGTGGCAATAGTCAACGGCTTCTTTCAGCCCCTCGTCGGAAAAGTTTGAGGCGTTGCGCCTTGCGTTGAACGCTTTTCCGCCAAGATAAACTGCGTTTGCACCGCATCTGACAGCCGCTTGAAGAGCCTCAAAGCTGCCTGCGGGTGCAAGAATTTCGGCTGCCATTATTTGCCTGCACGAAGAGATGCAAGTTCTTTTGCAAGTCTTTCAGCTTCGCGCTTTGAGATTTCTGCATCTGTTCTTGCTCTTGCGGCATCCTCAAGGTATTCCTGAATCTGTGTGCGAAGGTTTTCTGCTGTGATTTCGCATTTCTTTGCTTCGTCAGCATATTCAAGAGCTGTTACGATAGCTGCCTGAGTAACGGAAATTCTTGTGTTGCTGCTCATAAGGGCGCTGATTCTTTTGTCAAGCTCTTCACCGAGAGCGGCAACGTAATCAAGATCGTCATCTGTTGAAAGGTTGTATTCTTCGCCTGCAATTAAAAGTCTGATTTTTTCCATAGTATTCACTCCAAATATTTTTATACAGCTTAATTATACAGCATAAATTTAAAAGAATAAAGAGATTTTTTAAATTTTTTTCAAGAGTTTTTATCTTTTGTTGCGGAAACATAAAAAATATGGTATAGTCTTGTTTGAAGAAAACTTTTTTCGCAAAGAAAGGACTTCTTTTTATGAAAAAATTGCTTGCATCGCTCCTCGCGGCGGCAATGCTTCTGCTGCTTGGTGCTTGCTCAGATAAGAACGATTGTGCGCTCAGAATTGAGGGAACGGTGATCAGCGACGAGATTTTTGCATATTTTCTTGACCGTGTTATTGCTGCTCCCGAAAGCTACGGTCTGGACGACGATGCGTCTGAAAGTAAACTGAAAAAAGCGGCTGTTGACGAATGCAAACGCTACGTTGCAATCAACACCGAATTCAGTAACAGCGAAATTGCCCTGACCTCGGCACAAAAGGTTGAAATATCCGAAAAAGTCAACAACGTCTGGCTCCGCTCAGAAAATCATTACAGCAAAATCGGCGTTTCAAAGCAGACGCTCAATAAAATTATTACAAGCGAAAAATATGAAGAAGCCGTTTTCGCTTCGCTTTATGATAAAGGTACGCAGAACACTGCTGCCGAGCAAAAAATTCAGAATTATTTTTATGAAAACTACGTCAGCTTCCGCACGGTTTGCGTGTATTTTACGTCTGCAAGCGGCGAGCCGATGACCCAACTTGAAAAGAATGAAATGCTGACGGTATTTGAAGGCTTTGCAACGTCAAAAGCAAGCACGCCCGAAGCATTCACGCAGGGATTTCTTGAAGCCGGCTATTCCGCATCGGACACGGTAATTCTCAAAAAAAGCTCAGACGGATATCCCGAAGGATTCTTTGATAAGGTCTATGCTCAAACCGATGCAACCGTGCAGATAATCATTTATGACGACTGCGTTTTTGCCGTTTACAAAGAGAACCTCAAGGATAAAGGTGAAAGCGTTTATGCGGCATACCGCACTGTATGTATCAATGATATTTATGCCGAAGAAAACGAAAAAAGAATCAGCCTCATCGCCGCCGACCTCAAGGTTGAAGAAGATGAAAAAGTAATTGACAAAATATATAAAAAGGTGACGGAATAAAATTAACCCCACGCCCGTTTTGGAGCGTGGGGTTTTGCTTTACGTTTTATTGTTTTCCAACAACCACATAATCCTTATTGCCGTTTGCTTCTGACATAATCTCGTCATAGGTCATACCGCTGATTGTTTCCGTATCCCTGAAAACGATCTGATGTTTTTCGTTTTCATTTTCGGGTTCAATCGCTTTTTCAAGCTTATAAGTACCGTAGTCGCCCTTATCAAGTGCTGCCTGATATGATGCTTCGTCTGCGTAGAATTTATGCACAAGCATAACGGTTGCTATACCGTCGACGTTTGTATGAATCTCAACGTAATCTTCACTTGCAAGGCTTTTGAGCAGAATTGTTTTACCTGCTACCGCACTGATTTTTGTTGTTTCATCCGTTCCGGCTGTTGTTTGTATTGTGAGTGCAACGGTTGATGCGGTTGTTTCTGCAGTGTTTTCTTTGCCTGTGCACGCCGCAAACGCAAAGAGCGACGCAAAAACAAGCATTATCGCTAAAACTTTTTTCATTTTTCAATCTCCCGATTATTCTACAACGGTGTAGCCGAAATCTCTTACTCTCTGGAGCATATCGTCATATTTCTCGTTTGCAAGATACTTTTCGTTTGTGTATCTGTAAACAATAACTCTCATTGACGCATCAGAGGTTTCGTAAGCAAAATTGCCCTCGTCATTGATGTATGCAAGCGCCCTGTCAAAAGCTTCTGTTGTGGGATAGTAAATATACTGAAGCCAGCTTTCAAACTTGCCGGAACCGTCAAACTTGATAATCTGATATCCCTCTTTCATTCCGGGATACTCACCGTCGCTCAAAAAGACAATCCGCTTATCTTTTTCTGTTTTACCCAGATTTTCAAGAGTATTTTTCTTATCCGACTGAATTTCAATTTCCTGCTTTATCGAATTCTCAACCTGCTGTGACATTTCAATTCTGTTCTGCTCCTGCGAAGCATGTAAGCTCGCAAGTCTTTCTTCTTCTGTAAGCTCTTTTTCTTTGTTTTTGCAGGCTGCAAGAGCAAAAAGTGTTGCAAAAACGCAAAGAACGGCTAAAACTTTTTTCATATATATACCTCCAATATTCAAATATCTATATAATATTAGGACACATTTTTAAACAAAAGTCAATCCTTTTGCTTCAAATTTTCAATTTATTAAAAGAGTTGCAACCTGTGTGAAACAAAAAAACCGTGTTCAGGCACACTTTGGGGTTTAAGAATTTAAATTTTCACCATAAAATCACATTTTTCACCCTCTGATTTGTTGACAATGAACAATATATCTGTTAAAATAAATTGATTATATTTATAAGCAGGTGTTTTGTCCCTGCTCTGAGAATAAAAGGAGGAAAATATAATGACTGATTCAAGAACCCTTGCGTATATCAACCTTTACGCAGTGCTCGGTTCCCTCGAAAACCTCTGCGAGCTTGCTCCCGAGGCAAGCAGTCTGCTGACAAACAAAAAGCCTATCTCCATCGGCTTTGAAGTTAAGGGCGGCCCCAGCGCCACCATCACTTTCAAAAACGGCAGATGCAGAATGGAGCAGGGCTGCACAAAGTGCGACGTTAAGCTCCCCTTCAGCTCCTGCGAAAAATTCAACGGTCTTATTGACGGAACCGTTACGCCCATCCCCTCAAAGGGCTTCCACCATATCGGTTTTCTTCTTAACAGCTTCACAAAGCTGACCGACCTGCTCTCAAAATATATGAGACCCGACCCCGAAGACCTCAAGGACCCCGATTTCTTCAGAATCAGCACTCTTCTGCTGCTTAACACAATCACGGTTGCCATCGCTCAGATAGGCAATAACGACGAAATCGGCAAGTTCTCCGCAAGCAACATGGTTGACGGCGAAATCTCATTCAGCATCAAGGGCGCCGCTTCAACAACAATCAGAGTTAAAGACCACCGCCTTCTCGGCATCAAAAAGGCAAGCGATAATCCCAGAGCCATTATGGAATTCAGTTCCATTGAACTTGCAAGAGACCTCTTTGACGGCAACGTTAACGCCATTGCCTGCGTAGGTTCGGGCGACATCGTTATGAAGGGCATGATTTCAATGCTCGATAACCTCAACAGAATTCTTGACAGAGTTGCTCTGTATCTTGCATAAGGAGGTAAAGAGAACATGAGTATGAAAATTAATACACACACAAAAAGCGCCGAGCTCTTTCAAAGAGCCGCAAAAGTAATTCCCTCGGGTCTTTACGGACATCAGGGTCCTGCAGAAGGCTGCTGCATTCCCGTTTCGGCTTTCCCCCTTTTCAGCCAGAAAGCTCAGGGCTCATATTTCTGGGATGTTGACGGCAACAAATACATAGACTATATGTGTGCTTACGGCCCCAACGTTCTCGGCTATAACGACCCCGACGTTGACAAGGCTGTTATGGAGCAGATGAAGATTGAAAACTGCGTTACAGCTCCTTCAACAAAAATCATTGAGTTTGCAGAGCTTATGGTTGACACCGTCGCTTCGGCTGACTGGGCATTCTTTGCAAAGAACGGCGGCGATACAACCACAGCCGCCATTATGACAGCAAGAGCCGCAACCCACAAAAAGAAGATTATCTTCGTTAAGGGTTATTACCACGGTGTTGCTCCCTGGTGCCAGAAGGTTGACTACCCCGGCGTTATTCCCGAAGACGTTGCAAACAACCTTTACGTTGAATGGAACAACTTTGAAGACCTTGAAAGAATAGTTGCCGAAAACGAAGGCGAAATTGCAGCTTTCATTTCAACCCCCTATATGCACGGCAACTTTATTGATAACATTCTTCCCGCAGAAGGCTATTGGCAGAAGGTTCGCAAGCTCTGCACGGAAAAGGGCATCGTTCTTATTGTTGACGACGTTCGCTGCGGTTTCAGACTTGACCTTGCAGGCTCAGACCATCACTACGGCTTTGAAGCTGACCTCATCTGCTTCTGCAAAGCTCTTGCAAACGGCTGGAACGTTTCCGCACTCTGCGGTAAGGATTGGCTCAAGAGCGCAATAAGCGGCCTTTCATACACAGGCAGCTATTGGATGAGCGCCGTTCCCTTTGCTGCAGCTATCGCCTGCATCAACAAGATGAAAGAAATTGACCTGCCCAAGCTTTGCCTCGAAAAAGGTACAATGCTCACAGAGGGCCTTAAGGCTGCTGCCGCAAACAACGGCTTCAACCTTAGCGTTTCGGGCGAACCCGCACTCTTCTATCTTATGCTTAAAGACGATAACTCGCTTATGCTTCATCAGGAATGGATTGCAGAGGTTGTTAAGAGAGGCGTTTATATGACCAACCACCACAACCACTTCATCAACGCATCACTTTCCGACGAGGATATCAAGTTCACAATCGAAGTTGCTGAAGATGCTTTCAAGGCAGTCCGCAAAAACCACCCCGAACTCGGTTAATCAATTCAAGTGAATAATGAATAGTGAAAATTGAATAGTTATGGGTGGGCGTTGCCCACACCAAAAAATATAATCGGTCATAGGCGAAGCCTATCCGAAACTATTCACTGTTCACTCTTAAATCTTCACTGTAAACGTGCGGTGTTTGCCGCTCAATTATAAACATTATAAAGGAGGAATATTCCTATGGCATTAACAAAACAGGAATGGTTAGCTCTTGAAGAACAGGCTTATGAGCTGCGCAAGCTTTGCCTTGACACCACGTTCTGGGCAGGCAGTGCTCACATCGGCGGCGGCATGAGCGTTATGGATATGCTCACCATTCTCTACTACAAGTATATGAACTACAAGGTTGAAGACCCCAACTGGGAAGACAGAGACCGCTTCATTCTCAGCAAGGGTCACGCAGGCGTTGCTCTTGCAAGCCTTGTTTGCCACGTTGGTTTTGACGATAAAGAAAAGCTCAAGACCTTCAACCTGAGCAACTCAACAATGGGTATCCACCTTGACTCCAACAAGGTTAAGGGCGTTGACGCTTCAACAGGTTCGCTCGGTCACGGACTTCCCATCGCTCTGGGCACAGCTCTTGCAGCAAGAGTTCTGGGCAAGGATTATAAGACATTCTGCATCATGGGCGACGGTGAACTTGACGAAGGTTCAAACTGGGAAGCTGCTATGGCAGCCGCTCACTTCAAGGTAGATAACCTCATCTCTTTCGTTGACCGCAACAAGTGCATGATCGACGGCAGAACAGAAGACGTTATGGCTCTTGAACCCCTTGCAGACAAGTGGGAAGCTTTCGGCTTCATTGTTAAGGTTGTTAACGGCCACAACTTCAATGAGCTTGCAGAAGCTATTGACTTTGCTCTTGAAAACAAGAGCGGCAAGCCCGTTATGATTATCGCTGACACCATCAAAGGCGAAGGCGTTGACTTTATGGAAGACAACTTCATGTGGCATTACGGTGCTATCAACGAAGAAAAATATGAGATTGCAAAAGCAAGTCTTGAAAAACACTATGCTAAGCGCGTAGCTCGCGCAGAAAAGGAGGGCATCTGATCATGGCAGGAGGATTAACCTACACAGCTGCAGAATCAACCGCTTTTTCAACTGCTGAAATTTACGGTAAGGCTCTCTGCGAGCTCGGCGAAAAGCATCCCGAGGTTGTAGCTCTTACAGCTGACCTTGGTAAATCAACAAAAATCGGTATGTTCGGCGAAAAATTCCCCGACAGATTCTTTAACGTCGGTATCGCAGAACAGAATATGTTCGGCGTTGCCGCAGGTATGGCAAAGGCAGGCCTTGTTCCCTTCCTTTCAACCTTCTCAGTTTTCGCTTCTCTCAGAAGTGCTGACCAGCTTCATACAGACATCTGCTACCAGAACATCAATGCAAAGGTTATTGCTACCCACGCAGGTACGTCATTCGGTCAGGCAGGTTCAACTCACCACGCAATCTGCGACCTTGCAGTTTGCCGCTCAATCCCCAACCTGACAGTTATCTGCCCTGCAGACGGTCTTGAAACTTACAACGCAGTTCACGCTGCATATGATAACTTCGGTCCTTACTACATCCGCATCAACAGAGGCTTTGACCGTGTTCTTTATGAGAACAGCGATTACGGCTTTGAAGTTGGTAAGGCTGTTACAATCAATGAAGGTTCCGACATCACGGTTATCGCTTGCGGTTCCTGCGTATTCCAGGCATATCAGGCAGCAAAGTTCCTTGAAACAAACGACGGTCTTAAGGTAAGAGTTCTCAATATGCACACCATCAAGCCCATCGACAAGGAAGCCATCATCAAGGCTGTTATGGACACCCGCCGCATCATCACGGTTGAAGACCACAACGTTATCGGCGGTCTCGGCAGTGCTGTTGCAGAGGTTATTGTTGAAGCAGGTAAGGGCTGCGCATTCAAGCAGCTCGGTATCCCCGACAAGTTTGCACCCATCGGTCTGCACGAAGACATTATGTCGGCTCTCGGCATTGACCAGAACGGCATCATTGACGCAGTTCGCGAGGTTATGGGTAAGGACTTCGAGCTTGACGACGACTGGGACGACGAAGCATAATTTGAGCTATTTTTACTTTCTCGTTCGGTCGTGTATAAAAATACACTTCCCTCTCTGCGAAAGCGAAACTAATCTCAAATCATAAAAATCGGATTTTGTTCTTTCTGAAACGGAGGTAAAATTATGGGATTTACAACGATGCTGACTTTGGCAACAATTCTGCAGATATTTGAATTTATTATGATTGGTGATTTTGAAAGTCTTTCACTATTCATAAAAATGTATCTGGATCTTATTCCTCAGGCTGTTGAAGGACTTTCAGGTTTGTTGGAGCAAATCCTTGCAGCGTTCTGATTAATAACAGAATCCGCATTATTAGTTTTCGAAAGGAATGATTTATATGGCTTCGAGAGAAGAATTTTTAACCAATAAAATTTTCCTTTGTGCCGTTCTTCCCCTTATCAAAACAATTGCTATGGATGACCCCAAGCTTGCCAAAAAGTTTGAGCACGCTCACGCAGTTATCCAGGTAAGCGCAAAAGACCCCGACGCTCCCAACGGAAAGTTTTCAACACATTTTGTTGTTAACAGCGGCGAATGGATTTGCCACACCGATAAGGTTGCAACAAATGCTCACATTGAACTTGAATTCAAGAGCATTGAAACAATGAACGCATTCTTCAAAGGAAAAATCGGTCCCGCAACTCTTCCTGCAATGAAGGGTATTGCAAAGAAGCCTGCAGTTTTTGCTGCATTTATGATGACTCTTCTCAAAATGTCATCGCTTCTTACTGCAAAAGAACCCCCTGCAGACGAAGAAACAAAGAAGCTCCTTGTTAAGTGCTATTTCTATCTGCTTTCAAGCGGTATCAGCACACTCAACAAGCAGGGTCACGAAGAAATTCACGGCTGGACTCTTAAGAGCCCCGACAGAGTTTATGCATGGGCAGTTAACGGCTACCCCGAAATTTCAGCATATATCCGCATCAAGGCAGGCAAATCGAAGGCAGGCAGAGGCACTTACAAGCGCGCTCTTCCCTTCTTCACAATGCGCTTTGACTCCCTTGACAGTGCACTCGGTATTCTTATGGGTACTGCAGATATGCTTGAATTCACAAAGGGCGGTCAGCTCATTATGGACGGCGCACCTGAATTCGGCGCACAGATCGGCGCATATATGATGATGGTCGGCGACTACGCACAGGGCTGATAAAACATAAAAAAATTACCGCTGGTTCCTTTTCGGGAATCAGCGGATTTTTTATTCTTCTATGTTCTTTATTGTGGGCAGATTCCAGTGGAATATTGTTGCAAGGATTCTGATAATCAGAACCGAGCCTGCTCCGATAAGCATTGAAACCGTTTGCGGAAAAACATTGAATTCAAGTAAGTAATAATAGATAATTGCACCGAGAATTGCGGCAAGAGCGTAAACTCTTCTGCGAAGAATTTTGGGCACTCTGCCCGCAAGAATATCACGCATCACACCGCCGCCGACGCCTGTGAGCACGGCAACAAAGATTGAAAGAAATGCGTTTTCGCCAAAGCCGCACGCTGCCGCAGTATTAACACCCGTCACAACAAAAACGGCAAGGCCGAGCGAATCAAAAAAATTGATTACCTGCGAATACACCTCAAAATGCTTGACGATTTTTTTGCCGACGAGAAATGCAATAACAAAAACCACAACTGACGTTGCAATTGCCGTGAGCGCATAAACGGGGTTTCTGAAAGCCATGGGCGGCAGATAACCGAGCATAATGTCTCGCAGAATACCTCCGCCGACGGCAGTAACCGTTCCGAGAACGATTGCGCCGAGAATATCAAGCTTTTTTTCAACCGCAGTTATAACGCCCGTTATAGCAAATGCGATTGTACCCGTTATTTCAATAGCAAAGAGTATTTTTTCAAAATTCATCGGTTTTCCTCCTTGCAAGATTTTCAGCGGCAAAGAAAATCAGACCGCCGATAACATAACAAATAATATCCTTGATATCAAAGGTTCTGCCGAGAAGAATGCTGAAAAAGCGGCTGCCCGACAGTCCGATAACATCAACAAAATCAAAAAGCTGCAAAAGCTCAATCCCAGCAGCAAAGACAGAAGTCAGAATCGGAAGAACCCTTATTTTTTCAGGAACAAAAAGCCTGAGAAAAGCGCAGATAACTCCCACAACAAGAATGTCGCCGATATATGGGCGCACAAAGCCGTCATGCACAAAAAGAGCAGTGAGAATTTCGGTTACCAAAAGAATAGTAAAAACCAGAAAATATGTAAGCTTAATCTTATTTTTCATTTTTACGCTTTCTTAAATCGGCAAAAAATTCCGTCAGCATAGCGGAGCATTCTTCCTGCATAAAGCCTTCAACAACCTCGGGTTTATGGTTATAGGGCAAATCAAACAGGTTAACAACCGAACCGCACGAGCCTGCCTTGTAATCACTTGCACCAAAAACAAGGCGGCGGATACGAGAGTTGATAATTGCACCCGTACACATCGGGCAAGGCTCAAGGGTGACGAACATTTCACATTCCCAGAGCCGCCAGCCGCCCAGCTTTTTGCAGGCAAGGTCAATGGCTTCAATTTCGGCGTGGGCAAGGGCGTTTTTGCCGATTTCACGGCGGTTACGCCCAACCGAAACCACCTCGCCGTTGCGGACAATGACCGCACCGACGGGCACTTCCAGCTCCGAAGCCGAAATTTTTGCCTGTTCGATTGCCAGATTCATAAATTCACGGTCAGTCATAATCAGCGAAGCTTCAGAGGCTCAACGTGCCAGATATCACGGGCATAATCGTTGATTGAGCGGTCAGCCGCAAACACACCTGCACCCGAGATATTCATAAGTGACATTCTGTTCCACTTGTCGGCATCCTTGCGGAGTTCAACTGCAAGCTTCTGCTTGTTTCTGTAATCTGCAAAGTCAGCAAGTGACATATAGGGGTCGTGATAAATGGTTGTGTTGCTGATTTCGCTGAACGTCTTGCCGCCGATACCCTTGTTGATAAATTCGATTACATTGTGGATTTCGGCATTGTTGTTATAGTAATTCATCGGAACGTAACCGCTTCTGCGCAGTTCTGTTACTTCCCTGGTGTTCATGCCGAAAATGATAATGTTTTCGGGACCTACGGCCTCATAAATTTCAACGTTTGCGCCGTCCATTGTACCGAGTGTGATTGCGCCGTTCATCATCAGCTTCATATTGCCCGTACCGCTTGCTTCGGTGCCGGCAAGAGAAATCTGCTCGCTGATGTCAGCCGCAGGCATAAGAGCCTCAGCCATTGTAACGTTATAATCTTCCATATAAACAACCTTGAGTCTGCCTCTGACGTCAGGGTCATTGTTGATAAGGTCTGCAAGAGCGCAGATGAATTCGATAATCTTCTTTGCCATATAGTAGCCGGGAGCCGCCTTTGCACCGAAGATATAGGTATGGGGCGTGAAATCGCCGTTGGGGTTAGCCTTTATTTCAAGGTATTTTGCAAGAATATTGAAAGCGTTCAGATGCTGACGCTTATATTCGTGCAGACGCTTTACCTGAACGTCAAACACGGACGTGGGGTCAAGGCTGATACCTGTTTTGTCTTTAACGATTTTTGCAAAGTTTTCTTTGTTTGCAAGCTTGATTTCGCCGAGCTTGTCAAGAACAGCCTTGTCATCGGCATATTCACGCAGCTTGATAAGCTCTGCGCCATTATAAATAAATCCGTCGCCGATAAGCTCGGTCAGCAGGCTTGTGAGCTTGGGGTTAGCCTGGCAAAGCCAACGTCTGTGAGCAATACCGTTGGTGACGTTTGTGAATTTTTCGGGTTCAAGGGTATAGAATTCGTTGAAGATTGTATCCTTGAGAATCTGGCTGTGAAGAGCGGAAACACCGTTTACCTTGTGGCAGCCTGCAACGCAGAGATTAGCCATTTTGACGGCACCGTTTGAAACGATTGCCATTCTTTCAACTCTGCCTGCATCGCCTGTTGCTTCCCAGACCTTTCTTCTGAAGCGGTTATCAATTTCTTTAACAATCTGATAAATTCTGGGCAGCAGACGCTTAAAGAGGTCCTCGCCCCAGCATTCAAGCGCTTCCGCCATAACGGTATGGTTGGTGTAAGCGCAAACCTTTTCAACAATTGCAAAAGCATCGTCCCATCCGTAACCGCATTCGTCAAGCATAATTCTCATCAGCTCGGGAATTGCCATCGTGGGGTGAGTATCGTTGATATGGATTGCGTTCATCTCTGCAAAATTATCAAGTGAGCCGTAATCTCTCAGGTGTCTTGCAACGATATCCTGAATGGATGCCGAAACAAGGAAATACTGCTGACGAAGGCGAAGGCTCTTGCCCTCCTGATGGTTGTCTGCAGGATAAAGCACCTTGCTGATAACCTCTGCCATAGCTTTTTCTTCCATAGCGTGCATATAATCGCCCTGGTTGAACATTGCCATATCAATGCCGTCAACCTTTGCCGACCAAAGGCGCAGAACAGCGGCGCTTTTGCCGTCTTTGCCCGCAACCATCATATCATAGGGAACTGCCTTAACCGTTTTGCAATTTTTGAGTTCAACGTGGTGATAATGTTCGTCCCACGAATCCTCAACAGTACCCTCAAACTTAACAAGAACAGTCTTATCCTCTCTGGGAACAAGCCATACTTCGCCGCCGGGAAGCCAGAAATCGGGCATCTCGGTCTGCCAGCCGTCAATGATTTTCTGCTTGAAAATACCGTATTCATAAAGAATTGAATATCCCATACCTCTGTAACCCTGATTTGCAAGCGCATCAAGGTAGCAAGCTGCAAGTCTGCCAAGACCGCCGTTGCCCAGACCCGCATCGGGCTCGCAGTCATAGAGCTTATCAAGGCTCACGCCGTAGCTTTTGAGCACTGCTCTTGCAGTATCGGTGAGATTAAGGTTATAAAGTGTGTTCTTAAGGCTTCTGCCCATAAGAAACTCCATGCAAAGGTAATAAACCTTTTTCTGACCTGCTTCAAGAGATTTTGCATCAAAGGCTCTTCTTGAATCTCTGACCATATCCCTTGCAATTGTTGAAAGAACTCTGTAATACTGTTCATTTGTGGCATCCTTTGTGGAAACGCCGAAAAGATGAGACAGCTTGCCTGAAATCATTTCTTTGAGTTCTGCCTGGGTAATTTTTTTGCTCATACTATCCTCCGTAAAGCGCAGACGTTTCTTAATAAAAATCCGTCTGCAGCAAATTAATCAATAAGACCGTAACAAAGGTTACAGACTATATTATTTTACACTAAAATTTAATAATTTACAATAAAATTTTAACATTTAGTTAATTTTATAGGCTTGTGTTGTATAGAAATTTGAAGTATAATATATAATAATATTTGTATGAAATGCCAAAAATATTCTTACTGACGGTGATTTTGATTTGAATTACTCTTATCAACAAAACAACACTCCACCTAATCCGTTTGCGTTTTTTGAGCAGCAGACAAGGGCACTTATGCTCAAAGCGAAAGAGCGCAAAAGGCTGATGCTTCTTGGCAGTATTTCAGGCGTATGTATTATATTGTACGTGCTGCTTCAGAACGTGCTTTCCTTTCTGATATCGTTTGAACCGTTTTTGTCTGTGTACGTAAGGAGTCTTGAATTCCGCAGCATAATCAACATTGTTTTTTCGATTGTCGGTCTGCTCGGTCCGTTTGCGCTGGGGGCATATCTTCTCCACAAAAAAAAGATTCTTCCATCGCTTGCGTTTGAACGTCCAAACTGCTTTCCGCTGATGCTGACCTCCGTTCCGTTCGGTTTTCTGGTGTGTCTCGCAGGCAACTACTTAACAAGCGTTTTTGTTTCAATGACCAGAGCTTCGGGCGTTGAACTGTCCGCACCCGAATACACCGTTCCGCATTCCGTCATCGGCAGAATACTTTACGTTGTTTCAATTGCTGTTGTGCCTGCCCTTGTTGAAGAATTTGCAGTAAGAGGCGTTGTTATGCAGCCGCTGAGACGTTACGGCGACAGATTTGCAATTATTGTTTCTGCGGCGGTTTTCGGCATTCTTCACGGCAACCTTGTTCAGGCGCCGTTTGCTTTCATCGCAGGTCTGGGCATGGGTTATGCAGTCTGCCTTACAAACAGCGTGTGGACAGGCGTTCTGATTCACTTTTGCAACAATTTCTATTCAACGTTAATGGATTTTCTGATTGCCGACGTCGCAGACGAAGCTCTGCTGAATATGATATGGAATCTTTCGCAGATTATCCTTTATTCGGTCTGCATTGTCGGTTCGGTTCTTTTCGCGCTGGTCAAGGGCAGAAAACGTCTTGAGCCTGCGCAGGTAAAGCTTGATACAAACACCAGAATAACAGCATATTTTGTCAACGTACCGATGATTATTGCAATAATCATTATGCTTGTAATAACAGCACAGTACGTACATTTGATATAACCAACACATAAAGAATATAAACCAAGGGGTTACTGCAGAACAAAATCTGCAGTAACCCCTTTTCGGTCAGAATATTATTTTGTTTATTTTTGCCGTTTTCAATCAAAGCACCTTTACGATGATTGAAAGGATTTCCTTAACAAATTCAAGATAAAGGCAGAATGCGGCAGCCGCAAGCTCGGAGTAACCGTCTGTTCCGAAATTATCATAGAGGAAAAGGCTGATGTTTGTGAAAATGGTTGAGGGTTTTTCCTCTTCTTCGGGAGCGTATACGCCGATCTTGACAAGGATTGCTCTGATTCTTGCATCGCTTGCTTCAATATCGCCTTCTTCGCCTGCGGTTCTGTTGAGAACCATTTCAGCTTCAGCAATTGCAGCTTCAAGCTCTGCTTTATCTTCAGCGCTCATTTCAACGTTTGCAAGTGCGTTCTTTGCATCGGGCAGACGGTCATTCTTAAGACCTCTTACATCTCTCGCATAGTTGAACTGGGGATAATCGGGTGTTGAATAAACGTCGGTGATATTATCGGTTGCAAGAAGCTCTGTTGCAAGCTTGATGATAACGTCGTTTCTTGCTGTCTTTTCGTGTGCCTGACCGTCAAAATAGAAGGTTGTATCAGGCAGAAGGCCTGTTGATGCGTCAACAACTCTGTCGGGTGAGATGTGGTTGTGTGCGGGGTCGTCGCAGTAGGTGTTCTGCTGAACGTAGTCGGCAGGAAGAGTTTCGCCGACAAGTGCGGAGTGAACGCCCATTGCGGTTGAGCTGAGCTGAATTACGCCGTCAGCGTTATCTGCGTTCCAGGCATCACCTATGTTATAAAGCGGGAAATCGTAGTCAACAATGTTGAAAACCTGAACGCCGTTATCAACAAGGTTCTGGATATTCTTGTTTGAGTTTACCTGTGCAAGGTGATATCTGTCTGTCTGCTCCTTGATTTTTGCATATTCGGGAGCTGAAAGAAGCTCTTCGGAAGCCTCTTCATAATATTCCTTGGGAAGAAGTGCCCACATATTTGTGTTCTTTGAGAAAACGTCTGCAAGAAGCTTGTCAACAGCAGTATCAAGAGCCTTGACAAGAAGCTCGTCGGGAAGAATTCTTGCAATAACCTCAATCATTCTTGCGTCTTCTTCGTCCATAAGGCCCTCAAGGAAGCCGTTATAAAGGTAATCAACATCAAGGAAAGTGATGTTCTTTGTCATAACGTCACCGACGATTGTTGAACCGTTGAGAGCGGGAACAATGTAAACCACCTTGTTGAGGTCGTTTACAACCTCGGGATAATAATCAAGCAGACCGTTTGCAACCGTGCCGCCCATGCTTATGGGAACAATGTTTACCTTATCGTGACCGGTTTCTTTTTTAACCTGCTGAATGAAAGCATAAAGCTCGTCAACGATATCAATGTTGTTGCCGAATGAGTTATATGCAAAATAGTAAAGATGGTCTTCGCCAACTCTGTTTGCGTAATCCTGAAGAGGAATATTGCCGTAAATCTGTTCCTTTTCATAGTCGCTGCATTCCGCAACGGAATAAGGATATTTTTCAACCTCAACGCAGTCGGGAGCCTTGCCGTTGAAGTCAGATGAGTTCATATAGAATGCGCCTGCAAGAGCCTCTGCAAGAGCATTTGAAAATCCCATATCTTTCTGTGTTACCAGCGTGAGAATCGCAGGCAGAAGAACCTTTGAAACGATTTTGCCGATATCAAAATAGCCGGGGAAGCAATTGATTCTGTTGCCGTCGCCGTCAAGCACGTATTCACCGTCATCATCAAGCAGCCAAACGTTTGACTGACCGATACCGGGAACAACGATTGCAGGGCAAACGTCGCAGTTGCCGCCGCACTCCGTAAGAATTTCTGACGAAACAGGCTCAGTTGCGCTGACACCGCCGATAGCGGCTATTGATATAACAAGTGCCAACGAAAGAATAATCGAAATAAACTTTTTCATCATATAACCTCCGTTAAAAATCAACTTACCGCCCGCCGGGAAAAATCCGGCAGGCGGTGTTTTTATGTTCAGATTTTTGAGAATACTCCAACAATAAGATCAAGGAAGAAATCAATGTAACTCTTGCTGCCGAAGATATCAACAAACGTTTTGCTTACGGTGCCGAGAACTGTTTCAAGGATATCATTTATCTTGGATTCTTCTTCTTCGTCAATGTTTTCATATCCGGGATATCCGACCTCGTGAAGAATTTCCATAAGGGCTCTGTCAGCAGCTTCAACATCCTCCTGCTTGGGAGCTATGGTTGCATGAACAACTGCTTCGCCGCCTGCAATAGCTGCGTCAAGCTTTGCTGTCTGCTCTGCGGTGAGGGTTGTGCGGTCAACTTCGTATGCGTCTGCAAGTCTCCAGCGACGAACATATTTGGTTGTTACCTGATAGTTGAACTGAGGATACTTTTCGGGATCTGAATGAACGTCGTCAATTTCTTCAAGAAGAAGAGCCTTTGCAAGGTTAAGAACAACGTCATTGTCGCCAACCTCGTGATACTGGTCAAGGAAAATCCATGTGTTGTCGGGAAGAACTGCCGTTGAAACGTCGATCATATTGTCGGGTGAAACGTAGTTATAATCAGGATATTCCTCACTGGGATTCTTCTGCTTGTAGCCTTCGCCGAGAGTTGCATCACCTGCTGCGCCTGTTGCGCCGAGTGTTGTTGAGCTGAGGTTGATGATACCGTCGCTGTTAACCTTATCGGAAGAAGCAACAACTGCAAAGAAAGTATACATTTCTTCGCCAAGGTTGAGATTTGAACCCGAAATGAAGTTTACTCTTACACCGTCTTTTTCAGCGGCAAGAATGTTTTCTTTGAGATTTTCTCTTGCTGTCTGGAAAGCGTCTGTTCTTGCTTTAAGCTCAGGCTTATCCTTGAGATATCTCTCTGCAAGAGCATCATATCTGTATGATGGAAGCATTGCCCAGAACTGGGGGCAGTTGAGCATCATTGTATCAAGAATACCGCTCATTGCGCCCGAAAGAAGAGCGTTGATACCTGATTCGGGGATAATGCGGAGAAGCAGGTTGATAAGATAACCGATAGTGCCTCTGTCATTGGATTCAACAAAAATGTTTGCAATGAATTCGTGATAGAAGAATTCGGGTGAAAGGTTCCATTCTCTTGCCATAAAGTCTGCAAGAAGATCTGTACCGTCAAGGCAGGCAACAGCGTTAACGATTGCGTTAACGTCTTCGTGACCGTACTTTTCAAGGTAAGCGGTGAGAATTGTGCCGCCAAGAGAAACGGGAAGAAGGTTTACCTTATCGTGACCTGTCTGTGCCTTAACGATGTCGATATACTTATCAAGGTCGTCAGCTGAATCCATGGGGTCGCCAACAAGGTTGAATGTGAAGAAATATGTGTGGTCAGCGCCGATTTCGTCAACAAGGGGCTTCATGGGCACCATTCTGTAAACCCAGTCAACTTCGTCCTCTGTCATCTTGGAAAGAGGATAATACCATCTCTGAGTCTGAAGGTTTTCAACGTGGTCGCCCTTTTCGTCGCAGCGCTGAATTGAGAAAGCTGCCTGCGCAACATCGTAAGCCACCTTATCGAGCATCATATTGCGCTGGAAAGCGAGAGTTGCAAAAAGGCTGAGAACAACCTTAGGAAGCTGCTTAAGAACGCCGTCAAGGTTGAGAATAAGCAGTGTGCCGCCGATTTCGCTGCCGTTGCTGTCGGTTGCAATTTCACCGTTTTCATCATAGAGATGTGTGGGAGAATGGTTGATACCGGGCAGAACGATAACGGGGCAGTTGCCGCATTCACCGTTGCAGGTTGTGATAACGTCCTTGTTTACGTCTTCGGGAACAGCTGCAGTACCCGAAAAAGCAACAACCGAAACGATCATAGCTGTGCAAAGAACAAGGCTGATTACTCTTTTGAGAGTTTTTTTCATTTTCTTGACACTCCTTTTGAAATATCCAAACAGACGGAATGCACAAACTCCGTCATTATAAAGATAATATTAACATATAATATTCATAATTTCAACATTAATTTGAAATAAATATGTGTACTTTTACGAGTATATTTTCTTGACGGCATCGCTTGCGAAGTGTTATTATATAGTGTAATGCTTATGAAACGGAGAAACGCTTATGATTAAAAACATAATCTTCGATATGGGCGGAGTGCTGATTGATTATAACCCCGAAAAAACGCTTTACGGTCTGTTTGACAAAGCAACCGCCGATATCCTTCTTAAAGAAATTTTCAGAAATCCCCTCTGGTCAGATAAAGACAGAGGAATTATAACGCCTGCCGAGATTATGCAAAAGGTCAAAAACCGTATTCCTGAAGCGGTTTTTGAAAAAGTAAGCGAAATGGTCGATAATTTTTATCCCTATATGCCTCCGTTTGAAAAGATGTACGGCTTTGTTGAAATGCTCAAATCTAAGGGCTATGGCATATATCTGCTCTCAAATGCATCGCCCGATTTTCACGAGCGCAGAATCGGAATTCCCGCTCTTTCATTCTTTGACGGTGTTATAATTTCTGCCGACCACAAGCTCCTCAAACCCGAAAAAGAAATCTATGAAAAACTTTACGAAACATTTTCTCTCAAACCGGAAGAATGCTTTTTTATTGACGACGTTCAGGCAAACATTGACGGCGCAAAAGCAACGGGTATGGACGGGCACTGCTATTATCACGGCGATTTGGAAATCCTGAAGCGTGATATGGAGCAAAAAGGCATTATATAATCAGGCAAAAACATACTCCAAGGACAAATTGTTAAATATGAACTGTTACACCGAAATCGCAAAACAAATACCGGAATTTATGACCGTTGCCACGGACGTAAAAAAGAACCGTTTGCCAATGGGCGTTACGGGTCTTTCGCATATCCACAAGGCACACGTTATCGCTTCGCTCTGCATGGGTCTGCTGCGCAGGGCTGTTGTTGTTATGCCAGACGAAGCTCAGGCAACAAGAATGAAACAGGATCTGGAAAGCTTCGGCATAAGAGCACTGCTCTACCCTGCCCGTGACTTTTCTTTCCGCACAACCGAAACCGTTTCCCGTGAATATGAACACGCAAGACTCAGCGTGCTTGACAAACTGCTTTCAGAGGATTACGATGCGGTTGTTTTTTCGGCAGAAGCGGCTATGCAGCTCACCGTGCCGCCCGAAAACCTTTTCCGCAACAGCTTTGAAATTAAATTCGGCGAAGAATACGATATCGGCGAGCTTACCGAAAAACTTGTCCGAAGCGGATATATCCGCAGTGAGCAGGTTGACGGCGCAGGTCAGTTTGCACTGCGCGGCGGGATTCTTGATTTTTATCCTCCCGATTCAAAAGGACCCTGCAGAGTTGAGTTTTGGGGAGATGCCGTTGACGGTATTGCATATTTTGACCTTGAAACCCAGCGCAGAGGCGATAACCTTGACGTTGTCAGAATCACTCCAGCACGTGAAATTCTTGTTCCCGACGAGGAGCTTTGCGAAATAATCGAAAATCATATAAAAACTCACAGAATAAAAGGCGATGCGCTCCGTTATCTTAACGAAGACCTCGAAAAGCTCCGCAACGGAGTAAGACTTTCTTCGGCAGACAAGTATATGCCGCTGATTTATCCCGATGCGGCAAGCATTTTTGATTATTGCAAGGACGCAATGCTTTTTATCTGCGAAAGCTTTTCCGTTAAAGACAAATTCTCGGCATCCTGCCAGCTTCTTAACGAAACAGTCAAAGGTCTGTTTCAGGACGGAACTCTCTGCAAAGGGCTTGACAGATTCGGTCTGCAGCCGCACGAGCTTATAAGCATTTATCAGGAGGACGGCGCAGTTTATCTTGACAATCTGCCGCGCGGCAGCTTCGACACTCCCGTAAAAGACCTTGTAACGTTCACCGCGAAGCAGGTTTCGCCGTGGAACGGTACTCTTGCGGCGATTGTTGATGACCTCAACTCAATCCGCACAAGAATGGGTCACGCCTGCGCCGTTGTTGCAGGTACAGAAAAAGCGGCTCAGACTCTTGTTGACGACCTTGAGAATGAGGGCATTTCCGCCCTTTACTGTCCCGTACCGCCTGCGGAATTTCCGCAAAAAACGGTTTGCGTTCTGCCGGGCAGCTTTTCGGCAGGCTTTGAGTATCCGGGCGCAAAATTCACTCTTATAACTTACAGAGGCAAAACGGCTTCAACCAAATCAAGGTCGGCAGCCAAAAAATCTGCTAAGCACGCCTTCAACAACCTCAACGAGCTTCACAGAGGTGAATACGTTGTTCACTCCACCCACGGCATAGGTATTTTTGAAGGCATTCAGAGCCTTGAAGCCGCAGGCGTTAAAAAAGATTACATCAAAATCCAGTACGATAAGGGAGACAATCTCTACGTACCCGTCACTCAACTTGACCAGGTTTCAAAATATATCGGTCCGAAGAGCGACGATAAACCGCTCAAGCTCAGCAAGCTTGGCGGCAAGGACTGGCAGAAAACCCGTTCAAGGGTCAAAAGTGCCGTCAAGGATATGGCAAAAGAGCTTATTGAGCTTTATTCCAAGCGCATAAAAATGCAGGGACACGCTTTCACCGAAGATATTGATATGCAGAGTGACTTTGAGCGCAGATTCGAATACGTTGAAACCGATGACCAGCTGCGTTGCATTCACGAAATCAAAAAAGATATGGAAAAGCCGTACCCTATGGACAGACTTCTTTGCGGCGACGTAGGCTTCGGCAAAACAGAGGTTGCTCTGCGTGCCGTTTTCAAGTGCATCGCAGACGGCAAACAGTGCGCAATCCTTGTTCCCACAACGATTCTTGCGCTTCAGCATTACCAGACCATTCTCAAACGCTTTGAAGGCTTCCCGATTGAAGCAGGTATGCTTTCAAGATTCTGCACAAAAAAGGAAATCGACAAAACCATTGCGGGTCTGCGCAGAGGTTCGGTTGACGTTGTTGTGGGCACACACAGGCTCATTTCAAAAGACGTCACTTTCCGTGACCTCGGTCTGATTATCGTTGACGAAGAACAGCGCTTCGGCGTTGCCCAAAAAGAAAAACTGAAGGCTCTTTACCCCACCGTTGACGTTCTTACGTTAACCGCAACACCCATTCCCAGAACGCTGAATATGGCGATGACGGGCATAAGGGATATGTCGGTTATTGAAGAAGCGCCTATGGACAGACTGCCCGTTCAGACCTACGTCATTGAGCACAATCTGCCCGTGCTTGTTCAGGCAATGGAGCAGGAACTTCGCCGAGGCGGACAGGTTTACTACCTCTATAACAGGGTTGAAACCATTGAGCGCAAGGCGGCGGAAATCAAGGCGATGCTGCCCGACGCAACAATCGGCATTGCTCACGGCAAAATGAGTGAGGACGAGCTGAGCGAGGTCTGGCGCAGACTGCTTGAGGGCGAAATCGACGTTCTCGTATGCACAACAATTATAGAAACAGGCGTTGACGTACCCAACGCAAACACGCTGATTATCGAAAATGCAGACCGTATGGGTCTTGCACAGCTCCACCAGATAAGAGGCCGTGTCGGCCGTTCATCACGCAGGGCAAGCGCATATTTCACATTTACAAGAGGCAAAGAGCTGACCGAAATTGCAACACGCAGACTTGATGCAATCAGGGAATTTACCGAATTCGGCTCGGGCTTCCATATTGCGATGCGTGACCTTGAATTAAGAGGTGCAGGAAACGTGCTCGGTGCAAACCAGCACGGTCATATGGAAACCGTCGGTTACGATATGTATATCAAGCTGCTTGAACAGGCAATCAGCGAAGAAAAAGGTGAAGCACCGACGACACCCGAGAAAGACTGCGTTATTGATTTGCCGATTGATGCGCATATTCCCGACGACTATATTTCGAGCGTACCGCAGAGACTTCAGATTTACCGCAGAATTGCCGATATCAAAGGTGATGACGATGCGGCGGACGTTATCGACGAGCTTTGCGACCGCTTCGGCGACCCGCCCGAAAGCGTTGAGGGTCTCATAAAAATTGCCCTGCTCCGAGGCAAGGCGGCAAGCAACGATATTTATGAAATCACAATGCAGGGTGACAGGGTTATTTTCAGAATCAGCAACCTTGATATGCAAAAAATCTCCCTTGCGGCGGCACATTTCAAGGGCAGACTTGTTGTCAGCGCAGGCGGCGGTAAACCGCACGTTGCCGTCAGACTGCTCAACGGCGAAAAACGTCTGGGACTCATCGAAAGGGTTCTTGACTATATGAGCGGTGAATAAAGATTTGTCATTCAAAATAAAACTCAATATAAAAAAGCAGGCTTACGGTGGCAATTTACATCGTGAGCCTGTTTTTATTTGTATTCTGATTCAATTACTGAAAAAATAAACAATTATTGACCTTCAGTTGAAGAACAGTTGAATAATACGGATTAAACTTAAATCATAGGATGTAAATGAGATTTACATAATTCAAAAATCAATTTTAACAGAAACAGAGGGAGCAGAAGTGAAGATGAAAACGTTTTATAAATATGTTTATATATTCCTGATTTGTTGTGTGGTCGGTTTTGCTGTTGAAACTCTGTGGTGTCTGCTGAAAAACGGTTATATTGAAAGCCGCAAATCCTTGGTTTACGGGCCATTAAGTGTCGCCTACGGAATGGGCGGAGTTTTGCTGACGGCTGCTCTGAGCAAATTCAGAGATTCTTCTCTATGGAAGGTTTTTCTTGTATCATTTGTGGTCGGCACAATTGCGGAATACATATGCTCACTCGGTCAGGAAATAGTTTTCGGCTCGGTCGCATGGGATTACAGCCATCTGCCGCTGAACATCAACGGCAGGGTTTGCCTGCTCTATTCATTGTTCTGGGGAATTCTGGGCATTACGTGGGTAAAGCTCATTATGCCGCTGACGGATAAGTTGATTGCATTTATTCCAATGAAGCTGAACGGCATTCTTGTCTGGGCATTCATAGCATTCTTCATCTTTGATGCAGGACTTTCCGCCGTTGCCGCACTGCGATGGAACGAAAGAAAAGAAGGTCTTGAGCCTTCAAACAGAATGGAAGTTTTTCTTGATAAACATTTCCCCGATGACAGAATGAAAAGTATATATGCCAACTCAAGAGACGTTGATGAAATTGAAAGGAAATAAAAATGGAAAAAGGAAAAACAACTTTTCAGTCACTCGGCACAAGACTTACCGTTGCCGCCGTGTGGATTGCAATATGTCTTGCCGTTCTTCTTGCTTTACCCTTATGGGCAACGGTAATTCTTGAAACAATTGCAAGCTTTTTTATGGCAAAGGAGCTTGTGTGCAACACCGGTCTTGTAAAAAACAGATTTATCTGCACCGTAAGCGTAATTCAGGCAATGCTCATTCCGTGGCTGGTATACTCCGAACCAAATTTATCTGCATTTATTCTGATGTTGTTCGTTTTTGTGTTCATTCAGTTTTCCGCAGAAATTATGTCAGATAAAAAAAGCTCTGCTTACGGAATTTTTGCTTCTTTTTTTGGTGCTTATGCATTCCCGTTATTCATTTCTCTGCTTGTTCCGATAATGAAACTAAAAAGCGGCAGAAATCTTGTTCTGATTCCTTTTATATCCGCTTGGTGTGCCGATGCGGGCGCATATTTTATCGGTTCAAAATTCGGCAAGCATCCTCTTGCTCCCGAAATCAGCCCGAAAAAGAGTGTTGAAGGCGCTTTCGGCGGAGTTGCCGGCGGAATACTCGGTATGCTCATTTACGGAATTATACTTCACTTATGCAAAACCGATGTGCCCTGGATGAACTTCATTTTTATGGGTATTCTCGGTTCGGTTTTCGGTTTGCTCGGCGATTTGTTTTTGTCTTATATAAAAAGATGCTGCAGAATAAAGGATTTCGGCAACTTTCTGCCGGGTCACGGCGGAGTGCTTGACCGCTTCGACAGTGTGCTTTTTGTCATACCGCTTTGCTATTTTATTTTTATTTGATTTCAATCCAAAACGTCTGACCTGCAGCAAGCAAAACACGGCGGCTTTTGCATCGTTTTCTTGAACCTTATAATTTAAAAGCAACTGCAGTTGCAATAAAATAAATGCCGATAACCGTAAAGGCTATCGGCATTTTGAAATTGGCGAATAATGATAAGAAAAGGTAATTTCAATCAATAATATCTGTAGCTTGCAATCACCTTGCCCAGAATAACAACCTCGTTGACAATTATGGGTTCATAGGTATCGTTTTCGGGCTGAAGTCTGAAATGACCGTTTTCTTTGTAGAACGTTTTGACGGTTGCCGAGTCTTCAATCAGCGCGACAACCATTTCGCCGTTGCGTGCAGCAGGAGTTCTTTCAACAATAACAATATCGCCGTCAAGAATGCCTGCGTTAATCATACTTTCGCCCTTGACCTTGAGGGCAAAAAGCTCCTTATCCTGAGCACCCTGCATTGAGAACGGAAGGTAACCCTCAATCTCTTCAACCGCAAGAATGGGCGAGCCTGCCGTTACCGTACCCAGAACGGGAACGTGGGTAACGTTATCCGCCTGACCGACGATTCTGATGCATCTTTTAAGCATCGGGGGACGCTGAATATAGCCTGCCGCCTCAAGTGCGTCAAGGTTTGCCTGAACGGATGAAGTTGAGCGCAGACCCACCGCAGCACCGATTTCACGCACGCTGGGGGTCATATTGTCTTTTGCTCTTTCAACAAGGAACTCATAAATCTTTTGCTGAATGGGGGTAATAGGCTTCATAAACTTTCCTCATTTCTGCATTATTAACACTTTTTATTTCATTTTTCTCATTATTCCGCACAAAAATACACCTGTGCAACCACATTATAGCACAAATGTTCTGGAAATGCAAACATTTGTTTGATATTTTTTTAAAATTTTTTTGAACTTTATTTGATTTATTTGTATATATATGCTATAATTATGTATTATTATGGGTGTTTGTTTCCCAAATTCACAAGGAGGCTTTTTTATGGCAGTCAGAAAAAGTAAAGTCATTCCGAGAGCGAAGTTTCCTGAGCAGGTCGGCATCAGCTCGCACGAGATAAAAGCGCTCATCGACGATTTTGACCGCAGCGGCATAGAAGTACATTCAATGATTCTTATGCGCAAGGGCAAAATCGCGTTTGAAGCATACAGGCACCCTTTCAATCCGCAAACACCGCACGTTATGTATTCCGTCAGCAAAAGCTTCACCGCAATTGCAATCGGTTTTGCCGTTGAAGAGGGTCTGCTCACACTTGACACAAAGGTTATTGATTTATTTCCCGAATTCAGACCGAAAAAATACGACGAAACGCTTGAATCAATGACGGTATTTCATCTGCTCACAATGACGGCAGGCAAAGACGTCAGCCTTTTAAGCGACAAAACCAAGGACAGATGGGTCAAGGATTTCTTTGACGCAAAATGGGCATTCAAGCCCGGTCAGAGCTGGCGTTACATCAGCGAAAACACATACCTTTGCAGCGTAATTATCAAAAAGCTGACAGGTATGGGTCTTATAGATTATCTCACCCCCAGACTTTTCAAGCCTCTTGGTATAACACGCAGACCCTTCTGGGAGGTTGACCCTCAGGGTATTGAAGCCGGCGGTTGGGGACTTTACCTTACAACCGACGAGCTTGCAAGGTTTATGCTCTGCATAAGCAACAAGGGCAAATACGCAGGCGTTCAGGTTATCCCCGAATGGTACGTTGAAGAAGCAACCAAAAAGCAGGTCAAAAACACCGTCAACGAGGACCGCGACTCTGTTTGCGGTTACGGCTATTTCTTCTGGCGCAACGCTTTCAAAAACAGCTACCGTGCAGACGGTATGTTTTCGCAGTTCGGCATTGTGCTTGAGGATTACGATTCCGTTCTTGTTTTCACCTGCAGCGAGGTTTTTGAACAGAAAACAAGAGACTGTATCTTCCGCCACGTGCCCCATATGTTCATAAAACCCAAGCGTTTCAAACCCAACGACGCTTATGACTACGATGAGCTTACGATTTCACCAATTAAAGCGCTTCCTGCCGCACCCCGAAGCATAGTCGAAGAATTCATTGACGGCAAAACAATCAAACTGAACAAAAACCCCCTTCTCAACGCAGTTGGCTGGCCGCTTTCAATGCTTCCGCTCGCCATTGTCTATATGTCCGCAAACAGAGCAGGCAACATAGATAACATAGTTCTTAATTTCAGTGAAAACGAATGCTCAATGACCTGGGACGAGGGCAAAGAGCATAACACCATCGCCTGCGGTATGGACGGCGAATACAGACAAAGCAGAATTCTTCTCGGCGGCATAGAATTCACCGCCGTCAGCTCGGCTCAATGGGTTGCAGACGATTCGCTTCAGATAAGGATGCGTCCGCTTGAAGCTGTTGCCGAAAGAATAATAACGCTCACATTCAAGGGCAGCGGAGTTACTCTTGTGCCTGAGAGCAATCCGCCGCTTCAGACCGTTGCAAGCGGTATCAGAGGCACTGTTGAGCAGTTTATTTCCATTGAAGCGCTTGCGCAGCTTGGCGGCAAGGCGGTTATGAAGCTTGACAGAGTGCTTGAAACTCCGATTTCCGGAAAAATTGTTTAATTACATAAAGAGGTAAGAATGGCAAAGCGAAACACAGAAAACAATATCACGGCTGAAAGCCGCAGTTCAAACAAAATCGTTGCTGCGGTTGCTGTTCTGTTTGCCTTAATTACTCTTGTAACCGTGTTTTTCCTCACAAAGAATTACATTTTTATGGCGGCGGCACGCAACGCCGTGATTGATTCGGATTTTGAAACGGCAGAAAAGCTTGCCGACCTGTGTTCAGGCGAAGAAGCCGAAATTCTCGGCAAGTATATAGATTTGCGCCGTGAAATCAGCGCCGCTTATGCGGATTTAAGAACAAATTTTGACCGTGAAAAGGTTGAGAATTGGCAAAAAACTGCCGCAGAAATTATTGACAGCGGTGTTTCTCTCGGAAAAGAATCCGACGCTCAGCTTGCCGAACTTTCCGACAGAC
Organism: Clostridia bacterium; assembly: GCA_017938985.1. Taxonomy (GTDB): domain Bacteria; phylum Bacillota; class Clostridia; order Oscillospirales; family Acutalibacteraceae; genus CAG-177. The sequence goes on along the minus strand of JAGBAK010000130.1, from coordinate 4,659 downwards.
TGACAGTTATTTGCAATGCTCTTGCAAAATATGACACTCTCCGCCCCGACATCCTGAATCTTTTCGATATTTTCAACGAAACGAACAGGCTCTATACAAAAGATGCAAACGGACAAAACCCCGTTTTCACCATTTCCGATGAGCTTTCCTCGATTATGGCTTGGGAGGAAATTGCAAAAGAGCTCGACAGCTTTCTTGTTGAAACAGTTAACGGCGAAAAAATGTATCTGTTTGCTTATTTTGTTAAAGAAGCGCAGGGTGAAGCAACCGACCTTCGTGAATCCGTTCTCAGGTTTGCGGAGCAGGGCTATGACCTTAATGCCTCAATAAGGGTTACGGGCGATATTCACCGCACCTTCCCGTCAATTCTCAACAGCGACGGCTCAACGGTTAACCTGCAGCAAAAAGAAAACTACGAAGCGTGTATGTACCGCGGTATGTGCGCCGAACTGACGGAAATGCTCGGCGAATACTGTATAACGGAATAGAAACTCATATTTTTATAAACCGAAAAAACTTTCACGGATTTATCAACAAAATATGATAAAAATACAGATTGACACGCAAAATAATAGTTGATATAATATTCAATGTTAAAGGGGAGTAGCTTAAAGGCTCCGCCGAGTGGTTGTCAACAACCGTTGCTTTATGCATCTGGCAATCACCCATTTATGGAAGCAAGACCTTTGACAGAGAATAATTTCTCTGTCGGGGTCTTTTTTATATGTATTTTTTCTGCATCAGAATTTTTGCAGGGATTATAAACAGAAAGGAATGAAAAACCCAGATGAAGTTCTATCTTGAACAAATCGAAAAAGTTTTCGGTCACGTTAAGAGCTCCGAAGCCGGTCTTTCTTCTGCCGAAGCCGAAAAAAGGCTTGCCGAAAACGGCAAGAACAAGCTTGCTGAAGGCAAAAAGAAAACAACGTTCCAGCGTGTGCTCGAACAGCTTTCCGACCCGATGATCATCATTCTCATTGTTGCCGCCGTTATTTCGGCAGTTACCGAATGGGTTGAACACGGATTCGGTTTTCCCACTGACACTGTTATCATTCTCGTTGTTGTTGTTATCAACACCGTTCTCGGCGTTCTGCAGGAAAGCAAGGCGGAAGCCGCCATTGAAGCGTTGCAGGAAATGTCAGCCGCAACCTCAAAGGTTCTGCGTGACGGCAAAATCGTTTCCGTTCGCAGCGAGGACCTTGTTGTCGGCGACGTTATAATTCTCGAAGCAGGCGATGCCGTTCCTGCCGACTGCCGCATTTTTGAATGCGCAAGCATGAAAATCGAAGAAGCCGCACTTACAGGCGAATCCGTTCCCGTTGACAAGGCTATCGACGTGCTCAAAGCAGGCGATAACGGTGAAGTTCCCCTTGGCGACAGAAAAAATATGGCTTATATGGGTTCCGTTGTTGTTTACGGCAGAGGCAAAGCCGTTGTCACAAATACCGCAATGGACACCGAAATGGGCAAAATCGCCGACGCTATTGCTCAGGCTGAAGAAGGTCAGACTCCTCTTCAGATCAAGCTTTCACAGCTTTCAAAAATCCTCACCTATCTCGTTCTCGGCATCTGCGTTGTTCTGCTTGCATTCCAGGTTATCACCGCATACTTTGGCGATGGCTTGAGCTTCAACGTTTTCCTTAACAGCTTTATGGTTGCCGTTTCGCTTGCAGTTGCGGCTATCCCCGAAGGTCTTGCAGCGGTTGTTACAATCGTTCTTTCCATCGGCGTTACCAATATGTCAAAGAAAAACGCAATTATCAGAAAGCTTACAGCCGTTGAAACCCTCGGCTGTGCACAGATAATCTGCTCCGATAAAACAGGTACTCTCACACAGAATAAAATGACCGTCGTTGACCATTACGGCGATGACGAAAACCTTATTGCAAAGGCTATGGCTCTTTGCTGCGACGCTTCAATCGACGCTGACGGCGTTGTTACGGGCGAACCCACCGAAGCCGCCCTTGTTTATTATGCAAACGAGCTTGGCATGAACAAAAACGACCTTGTTGCATCTGCTCCCAGAACAGGCGAAGCTCCCTTCGATTCGGGCAGAAAGATGATGTCAACCGTTCACAAAACAGCTGAAGGTATCGTTCAGTATACAAAGGGCGCACCCGACGAAATTCTCAAGAAGTGCTCACACGCTCTTGTTGACGGCAAGGTTGTTCCTTTCACTGAAGAGGTCAAATCCGCCGTTCTTGCAGATAACAAGAGAATGGCTGACCAGGCACTCCGAGTTCTTGCAGTTGCTTACAGAAGCTATAACGCAGAACCCTCTGACTATTCTCCCGAAGCACTTGAAAGCGACCTTACCTTTATCGGTCTTACAGGTATGATTGACCCTGCCCGTCCCGAGGTTAAGGCAGCTATCGAAGAATGCCGCTCCGCAGGCATTACTCCCATTATGATTACGGGTGACCACAAGGATACAGCCGTTGCAATTGCAAAGCAGCTTGGTATTATCGAAGATGAATCCGCCGCTATCACAGGCGCACAGCTTAACGAAATCAGCGACGAAGATTTTGCAGAAAGAGTTGACGAGTTCAGAGTTTATGCACGTGTTCAGCCCGAGCATAAAACAAGAATTGTTAACGCCTGGCGTGCAAAGGGTATGATTACCGCAATGACAGGCGACGGCGTTAACGACGCACCCTCAATCAAGAGCGCTGATATCGGCGTTGGTATGGGTATCACAGGCACAGACGTTACAAAGAACGTTGCCGATATGGTTCTTGCAGACGATAACTTTGCAACAATCGTTTCAGCCGTGTCAGAAGGCAGAAGAATTTACGACAACATCAGAAAGGCAATCCAGTTCCTTCTCGGTTCAAACCTTTCCGAAGTTCTCTCCATCTTCACGGCAACAATTCTCGGCTTCACAATTCTCAAGCCCGTTCACCTTCTTTTCATCAACCTTGTAACAGACAGCATCCCCGCTCTTGCTCTCGGTCTTGAAAAGCCTGAAAGAGACATTATGCAGAGAAAACCCAGAAGCAGCAAAGAGGGCATCTTTGCAGGCGGTATGGGCATTGACGTTTTCTATCAGGGCGCACTTGTAACAATTCTTACTCTCGCCGCTTTCTTCATCGGCGAATATCTTGAGCACGGCCAGTGGCATTTCACCAACATCGCAAACAGCGAAGAAGGCATGACAATGGCATTCCTCACAATGTCAATGTGTGAAATCTTCCATTCATTCAACATGCGTTCACAGAGAGGCTCCGCTATAGGTATGTCATTCGGTCAGAAGTCGCATAACCTCGTTCTTTATATCGCAATGGCTGCATCGCTTCTTCTCACAACAGCAATCATTGAAATCCCCGTTCTTGCAGATATGTTCAGCTTCACTCACCTTGATGCAAAGGCATACGCAATCTCAATCGGTCTGGCATTCCTTGTAATTCCCATTGTTGAAATTGTCAAGGCAATCCAGAGAGCAGCCTCAAAGAACAAATAAGTTAATCACAGCAAAGACCTGCAGCATTTTGCCTGCAGGTCTTTTTTAGCGAATAATGAATGGTGAAGAGTGAATAGTTAAGGGTGGGTTTCACCCACACCCGATTTTGTGCCGATAAATACGATGTTGTAATTTGATTTGTTATGTGCTATCATTTTTCAGTAATCAGTTTGCGGAGGTGACATATGTTTTCACGAATAAACAGTATGGGGCTTTTCGGCATCGACAGTTACGCAGTCGGCGTTGAGGTTGACTGCGGTCAGGGTCTGCCGAGAATTGAAATAGTCGGTCTGCCCGATGCAGCGGTCAACGAGGCAAAAAACAGAGTGCGCTCCGCAATCAAAAACAGCGGCTTTTCCTTTCCGCAGAGCCGTGTAACAATCAATCTATCCCCTGCCGACGTGCGCAAAGAGGGTCCCGTTTACGATTTGCCGATTTTCATTGCGATTCTCAAAGCAACCGAACAGCTTCGTGTCAACACCGACGACTCCGCCTTTATCGGCGAGCTTTCACTTGACGGACTTGTGCGCAGGGTAAACGGCGCATTGCCTATGGTCATCAGGGCGCGCAGCAGCGGTTTCAAAAGAGTTTTTGTGCCGCTGGGCAACGCAAAAGAATGCTCTGTTGTTGAAGGCATTGAGGTTTATGCGGTCAGCCACGTCAGCGACGTTGTAAGCCATCTTAAAGGCGAAAAGTATTTTCTGCCCGTTGAATTTGATGCGGCAGATAACACACAGAGCCTCATTCCCATGCCCGATTTCAAAGACGTTATGGGTCAGATAGAAGCAAGATATGCCCTTGAAGTTGCCGCCGCGGGCGGTCACAACATAATTATGGTCGGACCTCCCGGCTCGGGCAAAAGTATGCTTGCCAAAAGACTGCCGTCAATCCTGCCCGATATGACTTTTGAAGAAAGTCTGCAGACAACGGAGCTTTATTCAATAGCGGGCGCTCTGCCCGAAGGGGTTTCGCTTATGACGCAAAGACCCTTCCGCTCACCGCACCACACGGTTTCACCCGCAGGTCTTACAGGCGGCGGAGCTATTCCCCGACCCGGTGAAATTTCGCTTGCCCACAACGGCGTTCTTTTTCTTGATGAACTGCCCGAGTTTTCACGTATGGCTATGGAAGTTCTGCGCCAAGTCTTACAACCCTATTCCAAGGTAAGGGTAATATGAAGCAGGTTTATATTGTAACCT
>JAGBAK010000129.1 GCA_017938985.1 Clostridia bacterium | reverse complement strand
CCCTAATGTGCCGAAAGCTCATAAGAAAGCAGACCTCACGGTCTGACGGGTTGTCGGGGTCGCCAACCCCTACAGATCAGCATTGAAAGGTCAAATTTATAGTAAACAATAATATTTTTCCTATATTTATTGATTTATAAATTTGATAATGTTATTATTACCTTTGAAAGGAGTGTTACCTATGCGCACTTTAAAAATCGGTATCCTCAAGGATATGCACAAACAGCTCAAAAAGTACTTTTTCACTGCCAGAAAGGATATTCCTGTATGGGAATACACCCGTGGTATGTTCTGCGAAACCCACTATGAAACGGAAGATTTCAAGGGTGAAATAAAATGCGGAGACAGATGGTATGCCGCTTACGATTCGGCTCACTTTTTCAAGGCAAGCGTTACCGTTCCCGAAGAAATGGACGGCTGCAAAATCCGTGCCGTTCTGCCCGTTGGCGGCGAAGCGCTTGTTAAATGCAACGGCAAATACGTTGCAGGCTGCACCTCAAGAGAAACTCTGCCCGACAGAGCCGACGTTGAACTCGGCGTTCACAAGGCAGGCGAAGTGCTGACCTTTGAAATTGAAGCAACGGTTGACTCAATGAGCTTCTGCGACGACGCAATGGACGGCGCAAAGTTTCAGGAATGCCTTTTCGGCAGCACATATATTGCCGTTGCCGACGAGGACGTTGAGGGCTATTATCTTGACCTGACGGTTGCTTTTGATGCTCTTGATTTCATCAAGGACGAGCATATCAAGGCAAAGGTTTACGCCGCAGTTGACGACAGTATGCACCTTGTTGACTACGATTTTGAACCCGAACAGGTCCGCAAATCCGTCAAGGAAGCAAGAGCTTTTTACCTTAAGAAAATCAGCGAAATCGAATGGAGCGCACAGAGCCGAGTTATTCTCACGGGTCACAGCCACATCGACGTTGCGTGGCTCTGGAGAATACAGGAGAGCATCCGCAAGAGCGCAAGAACTTTCTCAAACGTAACAACCCTTATGGACGAATACCCCGAAATGACTTTCGGTCAGAGCGAAGCCGTTCTTTATCAGATGATGAAAGACCACTACCCCGAAATCTTTGAGAAAATCAAAGAAAAGGTCAAGGCAGGTCAGTGGGATATCTGCGGCAACGTCTGGGTTGAAGCAGATACAAACATCGCTTCGGGCGAAGCTCTCATCAGACAGGTACTTTACGGCACCGAGTTCTTCAGAAAGGAATTCGGCAAGGTTTCAAAAACATACTGGCTGCCCGATTGCTTCGGCTTCACTTGGGCGCTGCCCCAGATTATCAAGGGCTGCGGTATGACAAACTTTATCACGTCCAAGCTTTCATATAACGACACAACCAAATTCCCCTATTCAATGTTTATGTGGGAAGGCAACAACGGCGACAAGGTGTTTGCTCACCTTATGCGCCCTGCTTATAACTGCCATTTCAGAGTTGACGAGCTTATGACCTTTGACGAGGAATGCAACAACAAAAACGAGCTCAACACCGCAATGGGTATGTACGGCTACGGCGACGGCGGCGGCGGCCCCACAAGAAATATGCTTGAAAGAGGCAGACGTCTGCAGAACTTCCCCGGTCTGCCCAAGGCTGAAATCGGCCACGTTGACGATTTCTTTGAAACCCTTGTCGAACACGAAAAAGAGCTTCCCGTCTGGAACGGCGAGCTTGTTTACGAAAACCACAGAGGCACTTTCACCAGCCAGGCGTTCGTTAAAAAGAATAACCGCAAGGGCGAATATCTGCTCACCCGAAACGAAATGCTTTCAGTTTTTGCCGAAAAGCATCTCGGCAAGCCTTACCCCAAAGAGGAACTCGAAAAGGCTTGGCGCATTCTTATGACCAACCAGTTCCACGATATTCTTCCCGGCTCATCAATCCACGAAGTATTTGAGGACGCACGCAGAGATTACGCAATAATGAACGAAATAGGCAACGCTGTCAAGGCAGACGTGCTTGCAAGCGTAAACGCTGCCGTTTCAGCAGATGCAAACACCGTGACCGTCTGGAATATGGCAGGCTGTGAAAGCTATGAGCCCGTTACCGTTGAGGGCGTACCCGAGGGAATGTATATCACCGCCGCTGACGGTCTTTCGCTCCCCTGCGCTTATATTGACGGCAAGTTTGTTTTCCTGCCCGACGTGCTCGAACCCTTAAGCTGCAAGGTATTTTACCTCAAAGAGGGCGAAACTCCCTTTGCACCCGTTGAGGCTGAAACAAACTATATTGAAAACGCAATTCTGCGCGTTGAGCTTGATGAAAACGGCGTTATCACAAGCATTTACGATAAAATCAACGAGCGTGAGGCTCTTGACGGCAGAGGTAATATTCTCACCGTTTCGCTGGATAAATGCATTCACGAAACAGCCTGGAACCTTGAGCTGAACTATCAGAAAAAGATGTGGGAACTGACCGATGCAGAAAGCATTGAAGTTGTTGAAAGCAACGCAGTCAGAGCGGTTATCAGAATCAAGCGCCGCTTCAACAAATCTCTCATCACTCAGGATATTATTCTCACCCAGAACGGCGAAAGCGTTATTTTTGACACAACGGTTGACTGGCACGAGAGCGACAAGGTGCTCAAAGCAGGCTTCGACGTTGCGGTCAAGGATACCGACGCAACCTACGATATTGCTCACGGTGCGGCAAAGAGACCCACCCACTGGAACACTCTGTTTGACCTGACCCGTTACGAGGTTGCCGCCCACAAATGGGCTGACCTTTCTGAAGGCGGCTACGGCTGCAGCATTATCAACGATTGCAAATACGGCTACGATATCCACGGCAGCCATATGCGAATCACCCTTATGCGTGCGCCCACCTGCCCCGACAGAACGGGCGACCACGGAATCAACACCTTCCGTTACGCTTTCTATCCCCACGAAAACGATTGGAGACACGAAACCGTTCAGAAGTCGCTCGCATTCAATATCGACCCCGTTGCGGTTTACAACGATAAAGCGGTTGACGGCATTCTCACAAGCGGCACGAGCATTGCAAAGGCAAGCAAGAAGAACGTTATCATCGACGCAATCAAAAAGGCGCAGGACGGCAACGGTTACATCATCCGTGTTGTTGAAGAAGAACAGAACAGAGGTAAGTGCAGGCTTGACCTCGGCTTTGAATTCAGCAAGGTTATCGAGTGCAATATGATTGAAGAAGATAAGGCGGAAATTGCCTGCGATGCAAGTGGTTTTGAATTCAACATCAAACCCTTTGAGGTTAAAACTTTCAGAGTTATATAACAAAACAGACCCTCACGGATTACCGTGAGGGTCGTTTTAGTGAAGAATGAAGAGTTAAGAGTGAATGGTTAAGGGTGGGCGTTGCCCACACCCGATT
>JAGBAK010000128.1 GCA_017938985.1 Clostridia bacterium | reverse complement strand
TGGAAGTTAAACGATGTAACATTATCGGTAAATTCATCAAATAATGCGATGATTTCAACCGGAGGCGAAGAGAAGTATTATACATTTACACCCACAGAGAGCGGAACATATGTAATATACTCCACCGGTACATCCGATACCAGAGCGTTCTTGTATAATTCATCTGGAACTAAATTGGCAGACGATGATGATGGTGGTGATGACCGCAATTTCAGACTTGAATATGATCTTACTGAAGGCAACACATACAGATATGTTGTTAAGTATTACAGTTTTTCAACCACCGGAACAATTTCGTTTAATTTCGGTGAGGTGTATACAGTTTCATACAATGCTAACGGAGGTTCGAGTGCGCCTTCATCACAAGAAAAAGATTATGGTACGGACTTAGCATTGAGCAGTACTGTTCCAACAAGAACAGGTCATACTTTCCTTGGTTGGTCAACAAGCAGTACAGCTACAAGTGCAACATATCAGCCGGGTGGCAATTTTATTGCTAACGCCGACACAAACCTCTATGCTGTATGGAAGACAAACACATACACTGTTACCTTCAATACTAACGGAGGAACGTGCTCAACAGCAAACAAAACCGTTACCTACGCATCAACATACGGAACACTGCCGACTCCCACAAGAATAGGATACACATTTAACGGTTGGTATACATCATCAAGCGGCGGCGCAAAGATTACCTCATCAACAGATGTTTCTATCACCGCAAACCAGACTCTTTACGCACAGTGGACAGAAATAGTTCTTACTTCAATTTCTGTAAAGACCAATCCGAGCGTTGTAAGCTATTATGTTGGTGACACCCTCAGCACAAGCGGTCTTACTCTTACTGCAAAATACAGTGACGGTTCAACAAAAACAATTACAAGCGGATTTACCTGTACACCAACAACGCTTAATACTGCAGGAACACAGAAAATTACCGTTACCTATGGCGGCAAGACAACTTCGTTCAATGTAACTGTTGAAGCGATAGCACTTGAGCGCATAGCAGTCAAGAGCAATCCCACAAAGACAAACTACTATGTTGGTGACACACTTAACACAAGTGGATTAACGCTTACCGCAACATATAACAACGGCACAACAAAAACTATCAGCAGTGGATTTACCTGCACACCGACAACGCTCAACACTGTAGGCGCACAGAGGATTACAGTTTCATATGGCGGTAAAACAACGTCATTTGATGTAACCGTTGATAATGTTACTCTTACAAGCATTGCAGTAAAGACTAATCCCGACAAAACAAACTATTATTTTGGCGATACGCTTGATACAAGCGGACTAACGCTTACTGCAACTTACAATAACGGCAATACTGAAACTATATCAAGTGGCTTTACCTGCACTCCCACAAAGCTCGAGACGGCAGGCACACAGAAGATAACTGTTACATATGGCGGCAAGACAGCATCGTTCAATGTAACCGTTGAAGATGTTGTTGTTTCAAGCATCGCTGTAAAGAATGAACCCAACAACACATCATACTATGTCGGTGATTCACTCGATACAACAGGTCTTACACTCACAGCATCCTACAATAACGGTACATCAAAGACAATAACAAGCGGATTTACCTGCACACCCACAACACTTAGTTCTGCAGGCACACAAAAGATTACCATTACATATGGCGGTAAGACAACGTCATTCAATGTAACAGTTGAAAATGTTGTACTTACAAGTGTTACCATTAAGACTGTTCCTACAAAGACAAGTTATTTTGTTGGTGATACTCTTGACACAAGTGGTATGACCCTTACCGCAACCTACAACAATGGTACAACCAAGACTGTAAACGGCGGATTTACCTGCACACCTGAAAAGCTTGAAACCGCTGGTACTCAGAAAATCACCCTAACTTACGGCGACAAATCAACAAGCTTTAATGTTGAGGTAAAAGCAGTTGAGGTTTCAGGCATATCAATTGCGAGCGTTCCCGAAACACTCAGCTATTATGTAGGTGATACACTTTCAACTGAAGGGCTTTCAATTCTTGTGACATACAACAACGGAACAGTCGAAACTATCACAAGCGGTTTTACTTGCTCACATTCAACACTCAATACAGAAGGCGCCCAGAAGATAACAGTAACTTATGGAGGCAAAACAGCAACGTTCAATGTTTCTGTTGCAACTGTTAAGGTTACAGAACTTGAAATCGTTACAGCACCGCAGAAAACAAGCTACAAGGTCGGCGACAAGTTTGACCCCGCAGGTCTTACTATGAATGCTGTCAACAGCAAGGGTGAAGAAATAGTTGTAACCGAAGGCTTTGTATGCACTCCTGAGATTCTTGAAAAAGCAGGAACACAGGTTGTAACTGTTTCATACGGTGGCAAGAGTGTAATGATAACAGTAGTTGTTGAAGAAGAAAAAGCTGAAACATATGTTGTTAAATTCATCAGCAACGGTGTTGTCATTTCCGAAGAAGAGTATGAGGCAGGCGAAGCAATCGTGAAGCCTACAGATCCCGCTCTTGCAGGATACAAGTTCATGGGTTGGACACCCGATGTTCCCTCTGTTATGCCCGAAGAGGCGCTTACATTTACAGCAAAGTTCGAAAAATCATACATCTGCCCTGATTGCGGCGATGAGATTCTCGGTGAAGCTGAAATCAACGCCCACATTGCCGCTGAAGCAAGAATGAAGGCAACTGTCAAAATCAAGAATAATCCTGGTTCAAGAACAATCAAATATGGTGAAATTCTTCGTCTTACCGCAATAACAAACAACATGCCTGATGATGCAAAGATTTACTGGTATGTTGACGGCGTTAAGAAGGGCGAAGGCACAACGTTTGAAGTTTCGCCCACAAGCGGAAGCGTTCAAGTAACCGTAAAACTTGTTGATTCAAGAGGAAACGTTCTTGAGAATGCAAACGGCGATGAGATCTCCAATTCGCAGAAGGTTTCTGTAAACGCAGGATTCTTCCAGAAGCTGATTTCGTTCTTCAAAAATCTGTTCGGAATGAACAGAACACTGGTTCAGGTTATCAAAACAACATTCTGATTAAACGAAAAGAGCTCATCCGAATGGATGGGCTCTTTTACATAAGCATATGCAGTTATATCATCTTAAAATATTTCAACGCATCAACAATTGCATCTTCTTTTTCCTTGGGACACTGCGGAACGCATGAGTCGGGATTCTTAGGCTTATTATATGCATCGCCGACTTCAATGCCGTATTTGCGTTTTATTTGGGAAATATAGAGCGTTGAGACCTTCAAGCCGTGCTTTTTCAGAACATAAGCCTTAATCTGGTCATAGGTCGGTTTGCCGTCATTTATTGATATATCAAGCTTTGTGAGGTCAAGCTCAATGTTGATAACATCATCGGGCGGAAGTTTGACCAAAGAAACAACCGTCTCAACGTGGCCGGTTCGGGGGAACATATCAACGGGGGTGGCTTTGGTTGCGGTGTAGCCGAGGTCTGAAAAAAGACCGCAGTCTCTGGCAAGAGTTGCTGGGTCGCAGGAAACGTAAACAATGCGTTCGGGTTGCATTTGCGCTGCGGTGTTTATCATATCGGGCGAGCAGCCTTTTCTTGGCGGGTCGAGGATAATCACATCGGGGCGGATACCTTCATTTTTAAGGATTTCAGCCGCCTTTGCAGCGTCACCGCAGATGAAACGTGTGTTTGTAATGCCATTGATTTTCGCATTGATTTTTGCATCATCAATTGCTTCGGGAACAATTTCAACGCCGATGATTTCCTTTGCGTTTTTCGCCATAGAAAGACCGATTGTGCCTGCACCGCAATAAAGGTCAAGCACTGTTTCGCTGCCGCTTAAAGCCGCATATTCAGCCGCCTTGTTATAAAGCTTTTCTGCCTGGTCACGGTTGACCTGATAGAAAGACAGGGGAGAAATGCGGAAAGTCAGTCCGCAGAGAATATCGGTGATGTAATCTTTGCCCCACAGGGTACGGCAGGTTTTGCCGAGAATAACGTTCGTCTTTTCTTTATTTACATTTACAATAATGCTCCTGATTGAACCGTTGCATTCCTTCAGAGAGGAAACAAGCTTGTTTTCATTCGGGAGCTTATTGCCGTTGATTACGGCGCACACCATAATTTCGCCGCTTTTTGTGCCCTTACGCAGATAGATATGGCGCAACAGACCTTTATGAGCAGTTTCGTTGTAGACGGTAACGCCGTTTTCCTTGATGTAAGCGGCAAAAACACCGAGAATTTTTTCAAATTCTTCAGGCTGAAGCAGACAGTCGGGACAATGAATTACCCTGTGGCTGTGCGACGAATAAAAGCCTGTTCTGATTTCTCCGTTTTCAAGTGAAACGGGGAATTGCGCTTTGTTGCGGTATCTTTTATCGCTTTCTGCGGCAATAATCGGCTCGAACTCCGGTTCAACGCCGCCGATTCGCCTGAAGCATTCCGCAACGTGAGAAGCCTTGATTTTTGCCTCTGCAGTATAATTCATATGCGAAAAAACACAGCCGCCGCACTTGAGATATACGGGGCATTCCGCATTGATTCTGTCAGGCGACGGTGTTAAAACGCTCTCTGCCTTGGCGTAGGCATAGGTCTTTTTCACCTTGAGGATATGGGCGGTTATTTCGTCGCCAACAGCCGTTGCAGGCACAAAAACCGCCATTCCCTCGTTATGACCCACGCCGCTTCCGTTGGAGGAGCAGCTTTCAATATTGAGTTTTATTCTGTCATTCTTTTTAAGCATATCATTTAAGGAAGCCGCTGATGATAACCTCCTCGGCCTCTTCCTCGTTCATTCCGAAAGTCATCAGCTTGATAAGCTGGTCGTTATTGATTCTGCCGATAGCTGCCTCGTGAACAATCTGTGCATCGGCGGAGTTGGCAGTGATTGCAGGAATTGAGCTGACGTTTGCTTCGTCCATAATGATGGAGTCGCACTGCACGTGAGCTCTGCACTTTGCGTTGCCGATTGCGTTGGGATGGAAAATCTGCTTTGATTTGTCCTTGGCAACAGAACGTGAAATTATCTGTGCGGAAGCATCTTCGCCCTCAAGATATACGTCCATATCGGAGCGGGCATACTGTTCGCCGTGGGTAAGCAGTCTTTCGGTGATAATGAGCTTTGCGCCTGCCTTGAGGTAAGCCTTTGAATCTCTGACGGTAGAGTCAACACCCTTTATCTGAACCATTTCCATTTCGCAAACGGAGTTTTCGTCCTGTTCGATAACGGTTACGGGGTTGAGCACCCTTTCACCCTTTCCGTCACCTTCGCCGTAATGTTTCTCAACGTACTTAACCTTTGCGTTTTTGCCGATGTGGAAAGTGTGGATACCGTCGTGCTGTGATTTTTCATCGCCGCTGTTGTGAATTCCGCAGCCTGCAACGATGAGCACGTCAGCGTTGTCGCCGATATAAAAATCGTTGTAAACAAGGTCGTTTACACCTGCTTCGGTTATGATAACGGGAATGTGAACGCTCTCATTTTTTGTGTCGGGAGCGATGATTATGTCGATGCCGGGCTTGTCTTCTTTGGTAACAATTTCGATGTTGGCGGTTGAGCGTCTTGAAAGACCGCCGCCGTTTTTTCGGATATTGTATGCGCCTGCAGGAACTTCGTGCAGGTCGGCAATAGCTTCAAGAAGATTGCTGTCGGTTTTATTCATTGCTGCCTGCCTCCTTTCCTCTGAAACCGCAGTTTTCGCTGAATTCGCCCATAAGAGCGGGGAAAACCTCGTCCTTTGTTCCTATTGTTCTCACCTTGCCGTCGGCAATGACTATCATTGTGTCGGCAAGCTGCATGATTCTCTCCTGGTGAGAGATAACGATAACGCTGTTGTGGTTGCCGCTGCTCATAGCCTTGAAAGATTCAACAAGCATTGAGAAGCTCCAAAGGTCAATGCCTGCTTCGGGTTCGTCAAAAATTGCAACGCCGAGCTTACGTGCCATAAGAGTTGCGATTTCGATTCTTTTTGCTTCGCCGCCTGAAAGGGAGTTATCCATTTCTCTGTTGAGATAGTCCTTTGAACAGAGACCGACGCTTGTCAGGTAGCTGCAGCATTCGTCCTCGGGCAGCTCGTAGCCTGCTGCAAGAGAGAGCAGACGGCGAACCGTGAGACCCTTGAATCTGGGCGGATGCTGAAAAGCAAAACCGATGCCGAGCTTGGCTCTGTCGGTTACGGACATATCGGTGATATCGGTGCCGTTATATAAAATTTTGCCGCTCGTGGGTTTTTCAATACCCATAATGAGCCTTGCAAGAGTGGATTTGCCGCCGCCGTTGGGACCTGTTATTACGGTGAAAGCACCGTCGGGAATTTCGAGAGAGATGTTATCTATAATTCCGAGGCCCTTGCCGTCAACATCCACGCTGAACGAAACATTTTCAAGCTTTAACATATTTATATCTCCATTTAAAACAATAATTATCTTAATAATTTCAGCTTATTATATACCATAAATTGTCGATTATCAATATCATTTGCAACAGTTTATAAAAAATAAAAGTTTTTATTGAAAATTTGTTAACTGAATATTATAATAATTGTGTATATGTTCCAAAAGGAGGAATTCATAATGAAAAAAATCATCTCAATGTTGTTGGCATTTGCGCTGATTTTTAGCTTTTCAGCATTAACCGTGTCATCAACAGCAGCACAGGAATCCGACTCAAACGAAGCCGAAGCTGTTCTTAAGTTCGGCGAAGACGGTAAATTCAGAATTATGCAGATTACCGATATTCAGGACGGTCCGTTCCTTGAATATGCAACCCTTCAGTTCCTTAAGGATGTTGTTGAGGCAGAAAAGCCCGACCTTATCGTTCTTACCGGCGACAACATTTCCGGCGGTTCTTCTCCCACAAAATTCCTTGCAAAGATTGCAATTTCAAGATATATGAACGTATTTGAAGATGCAGGTATCCCCGTTGCCATGGTTTTCGGCAACCACGACAGCGAAGGTCCTGCCGACAAGGAATATCAGATGGAAGTTTACGAAAGCTTTGATTGCTTTGTAGGCTGCGAAGGCGAAGACCTCACAGGCTGCGGCAACTATTATCTGCCCATTTATGATGCGCAGGGCGAAGATATGCTCTACAACCTCTGGATGTTTGATTCACTTACATATAACAGACACCCTGAGAGTGAAACCGACGTTGCTTACTATGAAAACGACCTTGAAGGTTATGCCTGCGTTCATAAGGATCAGATTGACTGGTACGTAAGAGAATCCAACAAGCTTAAAGAGGCAAACGGCGGCGAAGTTGTTCCCTCAATGGTATTCCAGCACATCGTTGTTCCCGAAATTTACGACGTTCTTGTTAAAGACGCAAAGGGCAACTGGGCTCTGCCTGAAGGCGCAGAAGGCGTTCTCGGTGAAGACCCCTGTCCGCCTCATTACAGCAACGGTCAGTTTGATGCAATGGTTGCACAGGGCGACGTTGTTGCAATGTTCTTCGGTCACGACCATAAGAACGATTTCATTGTTAATCACAAGGGTATTGACCTTTCAACAACTCCCGGTGTCGGCTTCTCATCATACGGCAACATTGACAGAGGTGTCAGAATCATTGAGCTTGATGAAAACGATCTGAGCACTTACGAAACTGAGGTTATCAAGTGGGTTGACTTCTATGACGTAAAGAACGATGACAATGCAGAAATCAACTTTGTTCTTCACGCAAACGAATATTCATTCGGCGTTAAGCTTCTGGCATTCACAAAGCTTGTGGTAGGCAGCCTTACACCCGTAATTCTTAAAACGCTTGAACTTTCAGCTAAAATTTTCAAAAGTATCTGATTAATGTAAAGGAGACTGACAATGAGCGGAGCATTATTTGTTATTCTTAAAAAGATTCTTTCGGTTGTTCTCTCTCTTATCACACCCTTGCTTTTCGGCATTCACTATGAACCCCTTGCAAAATACGATAAGGAATGCCGCACCGTTGAAGAAAAAATCGGAGGTTTTATGAAAGGCGTTTGCCACGCAGACCCCGATTATAAAACCATTACCGATGCCGGCATTGAATGGACACGTAAGGATATTCCTTTCCCTTATAACGCTGACGGCACAATCAGCCAGAGATATATCAACTGGAAGGCCGAAATGAAGGCTTATGCCGATAACGGCATCAGAATTTTTGCAGTTACACCTTATCCCGATGATTATATCGAATACGGTCTTGACCCCAGAGACCCTGCTGCAAAAGCCGGCATTCAGGAAATCGCGAAATTCTATCTCAAAGACCTTGAAGGTATTGTGGGCGCAATTCAGGTTACAAACGAAATGGGTATTGACCGCTTTACCTATCCGCTTACCCTTGATGAGGCAGCGGAATTCATCGGTATGCAGCTTGAAGCAATGTATCCCGTAAGAGGCGATATCATCATCGGCTATAACCTTGGCGGTCTTGCTATTCTTTCTCTTCCGTTCAAGATGATGAAATATCACAAATACTGCGACTACGTAGGTCTTGATATGTATCTCGGTTCATTTGAAGATATTTCACATGAGATTGACCATTACCTTATTATTCTCGGCTTTGTAAGAAGAATAACAGGCAAACCAATCATTATGTGCGAATTCGGATATATGGGTTACGGTGAACCCAAAACAGAGGAAGAAAAGATTGCCGTTCTTCAGAAATACGGCTTCAACAGCGAAGAAGAGGCAACGGCTGATATGGATACCTTTATCAGCAGACTTCCCGAGGATATGAAGGAAGAAATTCTTGAGCTTTATCCTAATTATACCGCAGAGCAGTATGCACAGATTCTTTTTGAGGGCGAATATAAGAACCATCTTTATACCTCTCTCCCCGAAGGCTACGGTCTCAACGGCTATACGCATACCCCCGAGGGTCAGGCAAAATTCTATGAAGACCTTATTCCGAAGCTTATGGCAAAGGATTACTGCATCGGCGCGGTGATTTATTGTTGGGGCGACAGTGATGACTGCTACGTTTGCGGTCAGGCAGAATGCCCCGTTGAAACGGGTTGGGGTCTTGTTGATAAAAACGGTAATCCCAAGCCTGCGTACTATGCGGTAAAGGAAGCTTTTGCCGAATAATGTAAAGGAGAAAACCTATGTGGCTTATCATTAAATCCGCAATAACTCTTATTGTGTCGTTTATGCTAACAATCTTCCCCAACAGCCAGCTTCTTAAGTCGGCTGATATTCTTGAGTTCAAAACCAAAGAGGATAATTGTCTGCTGAATGCAAGCATCGTTTCTGACGTTCATATCGACGTTGACTGGGCAATCGGCGAATGGGTATGGAGCAACGGTCTTAATGACCTCAACCGTTCCGCTGACCCTATTGATGCTCTTATTGTTTCGGGCGACCTCACTAACTACGGTGACGGCCCCTCAATGGAAAGCTTCTTTAATATCATCGGCGAAAAGAATCCTGCCGAAAATCTTGTTGTTGCAATGGGCAACCACGATGTCGGTCACGTTGAAGACACCACTCAGGAGGGCGCAAGACAGCGCTTTGTTGATTGCTTCAACGCAACAAATCCCACGTATGATATAGAAAAAGCATATTATAAAACCGATATCAACGGCTACCGCTTTGTCGTTCTTGTTGATGACGGTGAGGATACCTGGGATCACCCCGATATGGCAGAGGAACAGTATCAGTTCCTTGACGACGCTCTTGCAGAGGCTGCAGACAGAGGTTTGCCGATGTTTGTTATCTGCCACGTTCCCGTTGAGGGCGTAAACGGTCAGGATAAAATCTGGGAAGACGGCGGTCTTGGTGACTGCAGCGACAGAGTTCAGTCAATTCTTGAAAAGTATGAAAACGTGTTCTTTATCAGCGGTCACGTTCATACAGGTATCAACGGACCTCTTGTTGAAAACGTTTTCGGTTTCTCCTGCGTTGAAACCATTAACGGTGTTAACTATATCAACCTTCCCACATATATGATTATCAACCGCTACGGCGTGCCGTGGGGCGGTATGGGCTTCCAGATGGAGGTTTATGAGGACGAGGTTCTTTTCAGAGCAAGAAACTTCGGTTCTTCAAAATGGTATCCCGTTTATGACCACAGTGTTCCTATAGTCTAAGACATAAAAATCAGATAAAATATTGACATTTTGTTTAAAAAGCGAGAAAATATAACCAAAGGAGGCTGATTTTATGAAAAAAACAATCAGTATTATGTTAGCTGCGGTTATTCTTTCACTCTCTTTCCTTTGCGTCGGAGCATCTGACGAAGAGATAACAAAGACAGAAAAACTGCTCAATGACATTGCAACAACAAAGTCAATCAAAATTGATTTTGAAGACGACGCCTTTGAAAATGATATTATTAATATTAAAAATGTTGAGGTTTCTGCAAAGATAACCGAAACAGACGGCGTTGAAGACGTAAAGATTGCTGCAAGTGCAAAGGTTCTTTTCTTCAAGGTTAAGCTCCTTATAACGGAAGGCAAGGTATATGCTTATATTCCCCTTATCCGTTGCAAGATTGACGTAACTGAAATCCTTGGAGAAGATGTTGAGCTTCTTGAGCCCGCAAAAGAGCTGATGTCTTTCCTTGAATCTGATTTTATTGAATATCTTGTTCTCACAAAGTCAGGCGAAAAGGAAACTGAAGGCTACGGCAAGGTTTATACAGAAGAATTCAAGGTTGACATTGAAGGCGTTATCAAAGGACTTGTTGAAGACGGAACGCTTGAAGTTCCCGAAGATATGGATATCAGCAATATGACTCTTGACGAAATTCTTGCACTTATGGATGATGCAGAAGAGGTTATCAAGGTTATCAAGGCAGCTGAAAGCTTCAGAGCAGTATTCGTTTATAAAGATGACGCTCTTGTCAATGCAGTAATCAACACTGTTGACGAAGATGGCGATGACGTTGAAACAGATATTGCAGAGGTATTTCCTTTTGCTATTGAATCGATAACATCCGACGTTGATGAAAGCGTATTTAAAGAGCCTGTTCTCTATTTCAACTTTACAAGCCTTTTCTCCGGCATTGTAGGTAAGCTTGCAGGTTCATTCTGATTGAACGGCAATCAGAATATAACAACAGATATCTGAATAAACAAGCAAGGCTTGCAGGGATATTCCTTGCAAGCCTTCTTCTTTTATATATTACATTTGTAAAATAAAATAACCACCCTATTGGGTGGTTAAATCAGTGTCGGCGTCGACCTATCTTCCCGGGCCGCTTCCAGCCAAGTATTTTCGGCACTGTTGAGCTTAACTACCGTGTTCGGGATGGGAACGGGTGGACCCTCAACGTCATCAACACCGACTAAAAAACGCAACGGCGTTTCTTGAATGCTTGATGATTATATCCCTTAATTCCTGTTTTGTCAAGCCTTTTTTAAAAATTTTTTGAATTTTTTTGAAATTCGATTAAATCCGCTGTTTTTCGGCAAAAATAACGGTGTGATTTACGCTAAAAAGTGCCGTTGAAAAAATAATTGCAAAAATTTAAAAAAGCTCTTGACATTTGCAAAAGTGTTTGTTATAATTCCTGTTGCAGTTGCGGATGTAGCTCATCTGGTAGAGCGCCACCTTGCCAAGGTGGAGGTAGCGAGTTCGAGCCTCGTCATCCGCTCCATAAAAACCTCTTGCTAAGCAGGAGGTTTTTCCATTTTATAGCGGAGGTTTACGGTATGCAGAGATATTATGCAGGTGAAAATATAATAAATTGCCGTGACCTCGGCGGCTATGAGTGCGGCAACGGCGCAACCGCTTTCGGCAAAGCTCTGCGTGCAGGCATACTGCGTGACCCGAGAGAAAAGGACCTTGCCATCCTGCGCAATTTCGGGGTTAAAACGGTTATTGACCTTCGGGGCGCTGAAGAAGCGGAGGATATGCCTTCGTTTTTCAAAAACAATCCGGAGTTTGATTATCACCATATCACTCTGCTTGAGGCAAATCCTGCAATGGCAAAAAGTGATATGAGTATGGTTGAACTCTATAAGGTTTGCCTGAGCGAATACGGCGAAAACTTTGCAAAGGCACTTCATATAATAGCATCCCTTGACAAACCGTTTATGTTCCACTGCTTCTGCGGCAAGGACAGAACAGGTATGCTTGCGGCTCTTCTTCTCAGCGCGGCAGGTGTTTGCAAAGAGGATATCATAGCGGATTATGAGGTTTCATATACCTATATAAGACCATATATTGAAAGAGAAATCCGCAACAACAGCGGTCTTATCTGGGACGGAGCATACGAAAGATTTT
>JAGBAK010000127.1 GCA_017938985.1 Clostridia bacterium | reverse complement strand
GCAGACATCTTCCATACGTTTGAACGTCTCTTGTCTCTTCTTGTCTTGGAGACTCTTCTCTTGGGTACTGCCATCTCTTAAGCACCTCCTTAATTTTGTGCCTTTAATAAACCCGTGGGTTTTCTTAACTTAATTATCAAGAAGCTGCTTAAGCGCCTCCAGACGGGGGTCAATATCTTTTTCGCAGCTGCATGAACCTGAATTTAAATCCTTGCCGCATTTGAAACACATTCCCTTGCAATCGTCTTTGCAAAGAAACTTTGCGGGAAGATTCAGAAAAACGTCCTCTGTGACAATCTCATCCAAATCAAAGCGAAGTTCGCTTATAAGTAAAAGTTCATCGTTTGTTTCGTCATTGAGATGCGTTACGAGAGTGTGATTGATTTTTGTCTGAACGGGAATGGTTATTGGCTTTGCGCAGCGGTCGCAGTTAAGCTCCAGCTCAAAATCTGCCGTTGCTTCAAGCTCAACAATACCTGTTTTGTTGCCGACTTTGCCGACAACCTTAACGGGTTTTGCAAACGGCTTGAATCCGCTGAGCTCCTGAGAGGAGAAATCCATCTCATAATCGAACTCTTTGACCATTCCGTCATTATTAAAAATAGGCTCTAAATCCAAAATCATAAATTTTCACCTAAAATCACGCACAAAATATTATATATTTCTATTTGCGATTTGTCAACTATAATTTTGATTTAAATTCAGATTTTTTCGCAAAATGTGAAAATTCTTTCGGGAAGATCGCTTTCATCGCATGAAACGGTGAATGTGATATCCTGTTCTGCAATCTTGCTGAGCTCTGAAATCTTTTCAAGGAAGTTTGCAAGAGCCTCGTAGTCTCTGCCGCCAATCTTGAGAGTAGCGTCAACAAGAATATCGGTTATGTCGTGGTCGCCTGCGATGATGCCGCTGATGAAGCCGTAAAATGCGTCATAGCCGCTTACCTTATAATGGTCAGTTTCAACAAGTCTTGCACGGTAGTTAACGTCGTAAGTGAGAAGTCTTTCCTTCTCAATGCAAACAACGTTGCCGTTTGACTTTTCAACTGCACTGTTTACAAGTTCAATGAGTCTTTTTGTTTTGCCTGAGCCTTTGTTTCCGAGAATAAGATATACCATAATAGTATTCCTCCTGTATATTAATATTTTCAGTTAATTCTGTTTTCAAGTTCTTCTTTTGCCGCCTCATAACCGGGCTTGCCGAGAAGGGCGAACATATTCTTTTTGTAGCTTTCAACGCCGGGCTGGTCAAAGGGATTAACGCCCAGAATATAACCCGAAAGTCCGCAAGCTTTTTCAAAGAAATAAATCATATAGCCAAGGTTATATTCGTTCTGCTCGTCAAGCTCGATAACGATGTTGGGTACGTCACCGTCTGTGTGAGCAAGAATAGTTCCCTGAAAAGCCTTGCTGTTGACATAATGAACGGTTTTGCCTGCAACAAAGTTGAGTCCGTCGCCGTTAACCTCGTCAAATTCAATTTCAACGTCGGTCTTGGGGTTGTTGACCCAGATAACGGTTTCAAACAGGCTTCTTACGCCCTGCTGAATATACTGACCGAGCGAATGAAGGTCTGTTGAGAAAATTGCGCTGGCAGGGAAAATACCCTTTAATTCCTTGCCTTCGCTTTCGCCGAAAAGCTGTTTGAACCATTCGCACCACATGGTCATTGAAGGTTCATAAGCCGTAAGCATTTCGATTGATTTGCCGTTTCTGTAAAGAAGATTTCTTAATGCGGCGTACTTATAGCAATCGTTTGCCATAATGTCGCTTGTTGCATAAGCTTCTCTTGCATCTGCGGCGCCCTGCATAAGAGCGTCAATATCGATGCCCGCAACAGCAATGGGAAGAAGACCCACCGCCGTAAGAACGGAGTATCTGCCGCCTACGTCATCGGGTACAACAAAGGTTTTGTAACCCTCGGCATCGGCAAGAGCTTTTAATGCACCCTTTGCCTTGTCGGTTGTAACGTAAATTCTTTTTGCGGCTTCTTCCTTGCCGTATTTATCTTCAAGAAGCTTTTTGAAAATTCTGAAAGCAATTGAAGTTTCGGTTGTTGTTCCCGATTTTGAAATAACGTTGACCGAAAAATCTTTGCCTTCAACAAGCTTGATGAGTTCTGCAACTGCGGCTGAGCTGATTGTGTTGCCGCCGTAATAGATATCGGGAGTATCCTTTTTAATAAGGTTATAGTTATTTGATTTTATAAATTCAATAACTGCTCTTGCGCCAAGATATGAGCCGCCGATGCCGAGAACGATAAGTGCTTCGGAATCTTTTTTGATTTGTTCGGCACATTCCTTAATCTGAGCAAATTCTTCTTTGTCGTAGTTTACGGGAAGGTCGATCCAGCCGAGAAAATCGCTGCCTGCGCCTGTTCCGTTGTGAAGCATATCGTGAGCCTTTTCAACTTCCTGCTTCATTGATAAAAGTTTTTCTTCGCAGGCAAGTTCGCCTGCATACTTGAGATTGAGCTTTAAAGCCAAGTTTAATACACCCCTGTGAACGCTTAAATATATTATATATATTTTCAGCTTGTCGAAAAACTTGTTTTTCGGCAAGGTATGGCTGTTGAGAAAGGAAGCTGATGAGAGTTGCATCTTTTTTCGTTTATGGTTCAGCGACTTTATCGACAGTCAATAAATATATTTAATATATTTTACCCTATAAAAGCGTTGTTTGCAACACCTGAAAGCAATTTTTTTTAAAAAACGCAATCTTTTTTTGATTTTTCGTTAAAAATGTGTTTCAAGGGCAGCTTTATAATACCATAAAACAAAAATAAATGCAAATATAATCGGGCAATAATAAAAAATTTACTTACTGTTAAAAAGTAACGTTATCGGCTGCACGTTAATATAATGAAAATAGCAACACAACGGGAGGTTATTGATATGGATAAAAGAGAAATGGAACTTCTTATGGACAGATACAAAAAAGAGATGATGGAATTCAGCAGAAAAAACGGATACATAAACGAAGACCCCAACTATCAGCCCGACGCACGTGAAAGACAGCAGCTTGACGCAGACATCAACAACAAGGGTTATGAGCGTGACAGAAGCGACCCCCTGCCCGAAGCAGAAGAAGCTGAAGAAAGCGCATCAACCGATATGCCCGATGCCGTACCTGCGCAGACATCGCCTGCACAGCCGAAAGAAACAACGCCTGTTTACGGCAGCAATGCCGCCGACACCGTTAACTTTTTGCGGAACAGCTGCAATTCCCCTTCAACAGATGACCAGCGCAGAAGATGCCGTGACATAACAAGCTTTCTTTCTGCAAACCCCGAAACAGGTACGCTGAGAATCGAAACGTTTGCTTCCGACAGAGCATTTGCCGTGCCGAGCGCAAGAGTTATGGTGTTTCTGCCTCTTAACAGCGGCAACGTTACGCTTTACGACGGCATAACGGATATAAGCGGTTCAAGCGAAAGAATTATTCTGCCTGCGCCGCCGCGCTCACTTTCCTCCGCGCCCAACAACGGCAATATTCTGCCCTATTCCGCCTATACCGTTTATATTGAGCATCCGTCTTACGTAAGGGCGCTTTTCAACAACGTTCCCGTTTTCTCGGGCATCGAATCGGTTCAGCCTGTGCAGATGCTTGCAAAGGTTGACGGTATGAGCGAACCCGACCCGATAATCGTTAACGAATCCGGCTCAGGCTCATTATAAGGAGGGCAAAATATGGCAACACCTGTTATTCCCGATTATATAACCGTTCATCTCGGCAGACCCGATTCAAACGCACGCAACGTGAGAGTGCCGTTCACCGAATACATCAAGAACGTTGCTTCAAGCGAAATATATCCCACCTGGCCGGAAAACGCTCTGCGAGCCAACATCTATGCGCAGGTTTCGTTTGCGCTCAACAGAATTTACAGCGAATATTACCGCAGTCGGGGATATGATTTTGACATCACAAACTCCACGGCATATGACCAGGCATACGTTGACGGCAGAGATATCTTTTCAAACATCAGCAAGCTTGTTGACGAGCTTTTTAACGATTACGTCACCAAAGGCAACCAGATTCAGCCATATTTTACGGAATACTGCGACGGACGAACCGTTACCTGCCGTGGACTTTCACAGTGGGGAACGGTAACACTTGCAAATCAGGGCAGAACACCTTATCAGATTTTACAGAATTATTACGGCAACGATATAAACATTGTCAGAAACGCACCAGTCAAAAACATCGTTCAATCCTATCCCGGAACACTTTTGCGCTTGGGCAGCGCAGGCGAGGACGTGAGAACGATTCAAAGACAGCTCAACAGAATCCGCCGAAATTACCCTGCAATACCGCAAACAAACGGTATTTTTGACGCCGCAACCCGTTCCGCCGTCAGGTCATTCCAGAACGTTTTCGGTCTCACCGTTGACGGTATTGTCGGCAAGGCAACGTGGTATAAAATCAAGCAGATATATAATGCGGTCAAAAAGGTATCAGACCTGTATTCAGAGGGCATAACAATCAGCGAGGTGGACAGAATTTATTCAAAGCCCCTGCGCAGAGGCGACAGAGGAAACGACGTTAAGACAATTCAATATTACCTTGCATTTCTCGGATTTTTTAATGACAGACTGCCCGAAATCAGTGTTGACGGCATTTTCGGTTCTGCCACAGACAACGCCGTAAGAACGTTTCAGCGTGAATACGGTCTGACTGTTGACGGCATTGTCGGCAGAAGCACGTGGTACAGGTTGCAGGATGCTTATAACAGCACGCTCAACGCCTTGCCCGACGAATACCGTTCATATTCCTCGCTCCTCTACCCCGGCTACACAATAACTACGGGCGCAAGCGGAAACGTTGTTTCGCAGGTGCAGACGTTTTTGAGAAGAATTGCGCAAAACAACAGTGCCGTTCCGCTTATTACGGTTGACGGCATTTACGGCGACCGCACAAAAGCGGCGGTTCAGGCGGTGCAGAGGCTGAGCAATCTGCCGCAAACGGGCGCAGTGGGTCCGCTGACCTGGAATGCGATAGTTAACCTTTATAACGAATATCGCTGAGATTTAAGATAATAATAAATGGTGACAGAAAGTTAAATCTGTCGCCATTTTATTTTTGAGGTGATTGCTCTGACGGAATACTTCACTACCGATTTCAACACCAACATCAATATGCTCGACACCACTTTGCGAATGAGCGCAAGCTTTGATATGGTGGGCAGAGATATTCTTATCGGCGGCAAAAGGCATATCCGCCTTTATTTTATTGACGGTTTTTGTAAAGATGAGCTGATGGAAAGGGTTATGGCTTATCTGATGAGAATAACGGAAAAAGAATATTCCGCTCAGAAAACCGCCAGAGAGTTTGCCGACGCTTTTATTCCGTACGTTGAAACCGACGTTGCGGGCAAACCCAAGGATTTCATAAAATACGTTCTTTCGGGCGGAATCGGTCTGATTGCCGACGGTCTGTGCGAAGGAATCATCATAGACGCCCGAACCTACCCTGTCAGGTCAATGAGCGAGCCCGAAAACGACAGGGTCCTGCGCGGTCCTCACGACGGCTTTGTTGAAACTCTTGTTTTCAACTCAGCTCTTATCCGCAGACGAATCCGTGACGTTAATCTCACAATGGAAATTCACACCGTGGGCAAGGCATCGAAAACCGACGTTGTTGTTTGTTTTATGAACGGCAGGGTCAACGAAAAAGCGCTCAACACCCTGCGCAAAAAGCTTGATTCAATCACCATCAACTCACTGACTCTCGGTCAGCAAAGCCTTGTTGAGTGCCTTGTTACAAAGCAACGTCTGAACCCCTTTCCGAAGGTGCGCTACACAGAAAGACCCGATGCCGCCGCCGCAAGCGTTCTTGAGGGCAGCATCATTCTGCTGACGGATAACTCCCCTGCCGCAATGATTATCCCTTCCGGTATTTTCGATTTCTTACAGGATACGAACGATTTCTATCTGTCGCCTATCATCGGCTCATATCTTCGCATAATCAGAATGTTTGTTTTTGCGCTCACGCTTCTTCTTATCCCTTCGTGGTATCTGCTTGTGCGCAACCCTGATTTTATTCCGCAATGGCTCGCCTTTATCAGAATAGAAGAACCGAACACCGTTCCGATTATCGCCCAGCTTTTTATTGTTGAAATAGTTATTGACACTATTCGCCTTGCCTCAATCAACACGCCGCAGGCGCTCAGCGGCTCTTTCGGCATCATCGGCGCACTTGTTCTTGGCGAATTTGCAGTTTCGGCAGGTTGGTTTGTGCCCGAGGTTGTTCTCTATATGGCTTTTGTAGCAATGACCAATTTTACCCAACCAAGCTTTGAGCTCGGCTACGCATTCAAGCTGCTGCGAATGATGCTGCTTGCTCTAATTGCTCTTTTCAACGTTTGGGGCTTCATTGCAGGTCTGGTAATAATTGCACTTGAAATCGCTTTCAACAAAACAATCACAGGCCAGAGTTTTCTTTACCCGCTGATACCCTTTAACGGCAAAGCTTTGCGCAGCCTGATTTTCAGAATGCCGATAAACAGCAATAATAACTGAATTTCTTTAACCGCTGATTCAACCGATACCACGGTTTTCAGCGGTTATTTTTTGCCGTAATTTTGCAAAAAAGACTTAAAAATATAAAAAAACAAAAAATAAAAAATTTTTCAAAAAATAGCTTGACAACCGTGTTTTTTTGTGCTATATTAGTCAAGCGTTCCACGCTGGTGTAGCTCAGTTGGTAGAGCAGCTGATTTGTAATCAGCAGGTCGGGGGTTCGAGTCCGTCCACCAGCTCCAGTCCTGTTTTAACAGGCATAATAATCGGAAGAGTTCCCGAGCGGCCAAAGGGAGCAGACTGTAAATCTGCCGTCAACGACTTCGGTGGTTCGAATCCACCCTCTTCCACCACATTGGAGAAATCCGAACTTAATGCCAATAGGCAATGGGTTCGGATTTTTTGTTTTTATCAGAGATATCAGTTTTTGAGGTTGTAACAAAAAAAGCAGGCGGGACTTCCGTCTCGCCTGCAGCTGTCTTACTCATTCTTCAGCAGTCTGTTCATATTCCCTGAGTTCCCGCTGTCCTTCCTCGCTTTCAAAATATTCCTGCATTATCGGAAGTAAGCATCTTGCAATTCTTTCAATTGCGTAATCGGGAATTTCCATACCGCTGTTTGATTTTTCTGACGTCAAATTGGTTTTGCGCTCCTTTCACATTTAAAAGGAGATCTTTTAATTATGAAAAACACATTTTTCCTCGCATTTATATTTTAAACTTTTTCCGGAAAAATGTCAAACTTTTTTCACTGTTGCAAATCGACTGATTTTTTACAACTTGAAATTCAACTTTTGGAACAATAGAACCGCAAAATCGGGG
>JAGBAK010000126.1 GCA_017938985.1 Clostridia bacterium | reverse complement strand
TTTTGAAGGCATCCAAACCAATTATATCATTCCCAATGCAGGTTATCAGGTAAGAGAAGGCAGACAGATTGAGCTTAAAAGCATTGACGATTTAAGCTTGTTTCTGCCCGACGAAGAGATTCAGGTGATTGCCGCAGGTCCCGTTGTGCCTGATGAGTTTATGCGAATGCTTGACGAAGAAATGACGTTCTTCATTATGCGTACATATGCAGACTGTGTAATCAAAGGCTGCAATAAGGCAAAGGGGATTGAGCGTGCAATAGAGCTGACGGGCGTGAAGCGTGAAAACACAATTGCAATCGGTGACAGCAATAACGACCTTGCCATGCTTGAATATGCCGGGGTCAGCGTTGCTATGGGCAATTCGCAGGAGAACATTCTGCAAATGGCGGATTACGTTACCGATACAGCCGCAAATTCGGGAGTTGCCAAAGCAATCCAAAAATATCTTTTATAAAAATCAGGGCGGATATCATATCCGCCCAAAACTTTTTATAATATTGTTACAATTATTAAAAATAATAGAATCAGGAGGGGAATAAAATGAAAGTTTCCGAGATGCCGTATCAGCGAATTACCGTTGAGGAATTCAAAGAGCAGGCAGAGAAGATAATTGCAAAAATCAAGGCGGCTAAATCCGCAGAGGATTTAAAAGCGGCGAGGGATGAATATAACAAAATCAGCGAAGAGGTTGAAACCGCCGCATCGCTTGCAAACTGCCGTTTTACGCTCAACACAAGAGATGAATTCTACAATGCGGAGATGGATTATTATGATAACGCTATGCCGCTTTTCTCCGAGATTGAGAATGAATACAAAAAGGCGATGCTCGATTCACCCTACAGAGCAGATGCCGAAAAGCTCATAAATCCCAGAGTTTTCAAGGGCTTTGAGATGTCGCTCAAAACATTCTCACCCGAAGTCATTGAAGATTTGCAAGCTGAAAATGCACTTGTCACCAAATACTCAAAGTTTATGGGTGAGCTTGCATTTGAGTTTGAGGGCGAAAAAATGCCTCTTTCCGTGTTGAGGGGTAAGCTTGAAGATGACAGCCGTGACGTCCGCAGAAAAGCCGCAGAGGCTATCGGCAAAACAATGGAAGAAAATGCCGATACGTTTGACGAAATCTTTGACGGTCTTGTCAAAGTCAGAACACAAATCGCCCGTAAACTCGGCTACAAAAACTTCGTTGAACTCGGCTATTACAGAATGGGCAGGGTAGACTATGACAAAAAAATGGTTGCCGCATTCCGTAAGGGTGTTGAAACCGATATCGTTCCTGCTGTTGCAGAGCTTAAAGAGCGCATCAAAAACCGTCTTGGTCTTGACAAAATAATGTATTACGACGATGCAATCAGCGTTACGGGTGAAATGCCCCGACCCGTCATTGATACTCTCGCGATCTTTGAGAACGCACTCAAAATGTATCACGATATGAAGCCTGAAATCGGCGATTTTATGCAGAGAATGCTTGATGCCGAAGCCTTTGACGTTGAAGCCCGTGACGGCAAATTCGGCGGCGGTTACTGCACAACATTCGCAAAATACAAGCAGCCGTTTATCCTTGCAAACTTCAACGGCACAAGCGGTGATATCGACGTTATCACCCACGAATTCGGTCACGCTCTGGCTGCTGATTATATGTTCAGATTTGCCGAACCCGACTATCCGACGGGTATGGAAACTCATGAATGCCATTCAATGAGTATGGAATTCCTTTGCCACAGGTGGATGGCTGATTTCTTTGGCGAGTTTTCGGAAAAATATAAATATAAGCATACGGTTGACGCTCTTTCGTTTATTCCTTACGGTGTTATTGTTGATGAATTCCAGCATATCGTTTACGAAAATCCCGATCTCACACCCGAAGAAAGAAAATCGGAATACCTTAAGCTTGAAGCCGTATACAGACCCTACCTTTCGTTTGAGGGCATACCGCACCTTGAACAGGGAACAAGATGGCAGTATCAGATGCATATTTACGAAAGTCCGTTTTACTATATTGATTATTGCATTGCACAGTGTGTTGCACTCGGCTTTCTTTGTCTTTCAAGAGAAAATTTTGATTCTGCTCTTGAAAAATATGTTGATTTTCTTAAATCAACAGGCGGAATTTCGCTGCCCGAGCTTATTGAAAACGCAGGTCTGACATCGCCGTTTGAGAGCGGAGCGCTCCGAAAGACAGCAATTGGTGCGGCAAATGTTATAAAAGAGCTTGAGCAAAATCTCAATTAACGGGTTATATTGCTGAAATGTAAAAAAAGTCCTTGCTTTCTTGAGATTTTTTAAAAATGTTCTTGTTTTTTTAATAAATATGTGGTAGTATTAATCTGTTTAATTACGAAAAAATTCAGGAAAATAAATCCTTAGGGGGTTAACCAAATGGCATTTGCAATCGAAAATGATTTTGAAAGCGCAGTGCAGATTAAAGTTATCGGTGTCGGCGGCGGCGGCGGAAACGCAGTTAACCGTATGATCACCAACGGCGTTCTCGGCGCAGAATTCATCGCAGTTAATACCGACAAGCAGGTTCTTGTTCATTCAAAGGCTACCCACAAGATTCAGATTGGCGAAAAGTCAACTCACGGTCAGGGTGCAGGCGGCAAGCCCGAAATCGGCGCAAAATCCGCAGAAGAAAGCAGAGATGCAATCTCCGATGCACTCAAGGGTACCGATATGGTGTTCATCACCGCAGGTATGGGTGGCGGCACAGGTACAGGCGCTGCTCCCGTTATTGCCCAGGTAGCAAAAGATATGGGCTGCCTCACAATCGGCGTTGTTACAAAGCCTTTCAAGTTTGAAGGCAGAAGAAGAGCTCTTCAGGCTCAGGAAGGTATCGAAAAGCTTGCTGAACACGTTGACAGCCTTATTGTTATTCCCAACGACAGACTTCGTGCACTTGACGACAGAAAGAAGACAATCGCTGAAGCTTTCGCAGAGGCAGACGAAGTTCTTCTTCAGGGCGTTAAGAGCATTTCAGAGCTTATCAAAATCCCCGGCTTCATCAACCTCGACTTTGCTGACGTTACCAGCGTAATGAAGGATGCAGGCTACGCTCATATGGGCGTTGGCAGAGCTAAGGGCAAGGATAAGGCAGAATGCTCGGCAAACGCAGCTGTTTCCAGCCCGCTTCTTGAAACATCAATCGCAGGTGCAAAGGGCGTTATCATCAGCATCACAGCTTCTGATGACGTTGACCTTGAAGATGTTGAAAATGCAGCAGGCATCATCACAGAAAAGGCTCACGAAGATGCAAACATCACTTGGGGTATTGCATTTGATCCCGATCTTGACGATGAAATGGTTATCACTGTTATTGCAACAGGTTTTGATTCAGCTTCAAAGGAACCCGAAAAGGTTAATCCTTTCCTTGCAGCAAAGGCAGCAGCAGCTCCTTCTCCCATCGCAGCAGCTCCCGCAGCACCTGCAGCTCCCAAAAGACCTGCAGCTCCTGCAGCTCCCAGCATTCCCAACTTTAACGCAACCGTTTCTCCCGTAGCTCCCTCAAAGCCTGCAGAAGAAACAACCGCTAAAGCAAACGATTCTTTTGAAGATGATCAGTTCTATATTATGATCAACGATATCATCAAAGGCAAAGAATAACAATTGTTTGCTTAAAGCTTAATAAAAAAACAAGACTTGCATCGGCAATTCAGTTTTGCCTTTGCAAGTCTTTTTTGTTTATAAGTAAAAAACGAAATGCTGTGCTGTACCAAAACAGTCAGCTGCAGATATCAAATGTCAACCGATTATTGTAATTTCCACGCAACGTCGGCAAAGAAAAGCTGTTGCTTAAGTCCCTCAACGGTTGTGTTCTTTGAGATGTGAACGTATTCGATTCCCGCCATTTCTGCAAAGTCCTCAAGCATTTCGGGCGTTGCATCGTAAGAAAGAACAGTATGATGTGCGCCGCCTGCCATTATCCACATTTTTGCGCCTGTGCAAAGGTCGGGCATAGCTTTCCACATAACTCTTGCAACCGGGAGATTGGGCATATCCATAATGGGAGTGACGGCTTCAATATCCTGAACAATGAGGCGCAGTCTGCCGCCCATATCAACAAGCGAAGCAACAACGCCGCTGCCTGCCTTGCCTTCAAAAACAAGTCTTGCAGGTGGATTCTTGCCGCCGATGCCAAGCGGATGAACTTCAATTCTGGGTTTGTCTGCAGCAAGTGTGGGGCAGACCTCAAGCATATGTGCACCAAGCGAATATTCGCTGCCCTCTGTGAGGTGATAGGTATAGTCCTCCATAAATGCGCTGCCGCCGTTCATACCCTCGCACATCGCCTTGATGATGCGTGTCATGGCAGATACCTTCCAGTCACCTTCGCCGCCGTAGCCGTAGCCCTGCTCCATAAGACGCTGGCTTGCAAGACCGGGAAGCTGGTCCATACCGTGAAGGTCTTCAAACGTGTTTGTGTATGCTTTTGCACCCTCTCTGTCAAGAATGCGCTTGATTGCAATTTCTTCCTTTGCCTGATAACGTACCGTTGCAACGTCATCGGTGTTCATTATGTATTTTTCGGCATATTCAGCCATAAGAGCGTCAATTTCAGCCTCAGTAACCTTGCCCATCTCTGCGACAAGATCACCGACTGCCCAGGTGTTAACCTGCCAGCCGAGTTTCATCTGAACGCCGACCTTGTCACCCTCGGTAACGGCAACCTGACGCATATTGTCGCCGAATCTTACAACTTTAAGATTGCGGCTTTCGGCATAACCCACTGCGCTTCTCATCCAAAGACCGAGCTCCTTGAGGGGAGCTTCATCCTGCCAGTAACCCATAATGATTTTTCTGGGCATACCCATTCTTGCACCGATAAAGCCGTGCTCTCTGTCACCGTGAGCGGCCTGATTGAGATTCATAAAGTCCATATCAATCTCGTCGTTGGGAATCTCACGGTTATACTGTGTTGCAAAGTGGCAGTAAGGCTTCTGAAGCATTGAAAAGCCGTTTATCCACATTTTGCTGGGGCTGAATGTGTGGCACCAGGTAACAATACCTGCACAATTATCGTCATAGTTTGCTTCTTTGATAACAGCCGTAACCTCATCGGGAGTTTTAACGGTTGCTTTGTAAACAAATTTGCAGGGGATAAGAGGACTTGCGCTGATTTTTTCTGCCATTTCAGCAGCTCTTGCAGCAACAATATCAAGCACTTCAGGACCGTAAAGATGCTGACTGCCGACTATAAACCAAAATTCTCTGTTTTTCATATCGATTTCTCCTTAATATGCCTCAACTGCAGCTTTTTCTGCGGCAAGACCCTTCTTGTAGTTTTCAAGGAAAGCGTTGAAACCGTCAATGTCAGCCTGTGTGGGTGTAACCTCTGTTGAATCCTGACCTGCAAATACTTTTGAATCAAGATATGCTTCAAGTGTTTCACCGTCAGCCTTGTTTTTCATATAGTTTGCAAGTATGGCAACGCCCCAGGGACCGCCTTCTCCTGCGGTTTTCATAACCGAAACGGGAGCTTTGAGTGCGGCAGCCATAATGGTCTGACCTGCAAGGGGAGCCTTGAAGTAGCCGCCGTGACCGAGGATTCGGTCAACCTTGATGTTTTCGTCAGCAAGGATTTCCATGCCGAGGCTGAGCGTTGCGGCAGCGGAGCAAAGCTGAGCCCTGCTGAAGTTTTCAAAGCTGAACTTGCTTTCGGGACCTCTGAAAAGCATGGGTTTGCCGCTGTCAAGGCCCGTGATTACTTCGCCCGAAAGATAGTTATAAGCAACAATTCCGCCGCAGTCCTTGTCACCTTCAAGTGCTGATGCAAACATTGCGTCAAGAACTTTGTAATAGTTAACGTCAATGCCCATTGATTTGCACATTGATGTGAAAATGCCAGCCCAGGCATCAATCTCACCCGAACAGTTGTTGCAGTGTACCATGGCAACAGGCTTGCCGGAGGGGGTTGTTACCATGTCTATTTCGGGATAGAGCTTTGAAAGTGCCTTTTCAAGCACCATCATAAGGAAGATTGAAGTTCCTGCCGAAACGTTGCCCGTTCTTTCGGCAACAGAGTTTGTGGCAACCATACCTGTGCCTGCGTCACCTTCGGGCGGACACATCGGAATGCCTGCTTTGAATTCGCCGCTGGGGTCAATGAGCTTTGCGCCTTCTTCGGTGAGAACGCCGCCGCTTTCGCCGGCAACAAGAACCTTGGGCAGAATATCAGCAAGTTTCCAGCCGAATCCCTTTTCTGCAACCTTTTCGTCAAACTGTGCGAGCATTTTTGCATCGTAATCGTTTGTAAGGCTGTCTATGGGGAACATACCCGAAGCTTCGCCAACGCCGATAACTCTTTCGCCTGTGAGCATCATATGAACATAGGAAGCAAGTGTGCCGATATAATCAATGTCTTTAACGTGTTCTTCACCGTTGAGAATTGCCTGATAAAGATGAGCGATGCTCCAACGCTGAGGAATGTTGAAATCAAAAAGAGCGGTCAGCTCTTCCGCAGCTTTTGCGGTGATGGTGTTTCTCCAGGTTCTGAAAGCGGCAAGCTGATTGCCGTTTTTGTCAAAGGGGAGATATCCGTGCATCATACCGCTGATGCCCATTGCACCAACTGTTTCAAGCTTGACGCCGTATTTATCGTTAACGTTCTTTTTAAGAGCGGCAAAAGCGCTCTGCAGACCTACCCAGAACTTTTCAACGGGATAAGTCCAAACGCCGTTGTCATAATCGTTTTCCCAATCGTAGCTGCCCGAAGCAAGAGGTTCGTTTGCTTTGTCAATAAGAACAGCCTTGATTCTTGTTGAGCCGAATTCAATGCCGAGGGCGGTTTCTGCATTTAAAATTGCCTGTTTGATTTTATCCATAATAGTCACACTCCGTATGTAAGAATAGAATACGCTATACAAATAAATAATATCAAATTGCTTTCTTTCAGTCAAGATAAAACGGAGCATATATTTTAATTATTAATAAATTATTACTAACTGTATTGCTTTTTTTTATAACTTTTGCTATACTGTAAAATAAGAATGTGCAGCTGTGAATTGCTGCATAAAATGATGGGAGGAAACCAATGAAACCCGCAGAACTTATCAAAGAAGGTGTGTCCAAGGTCCGCACCTATTGGAAGAATCCGCCCTTGGGCAGATATATGACCTTCAAAGAAATTGCCGCTTATTCGGGCGGCGGTATCGGCGCATATATGATTATCACGCTCGGCAATGCCTGCTTGCTTTCAACAAACAACGTTTTGGTTTCAAGCACACTCGGCGTTGGCCCCAAGGATATGTATATTCTTTATATCATCGCCGTTCTTGCAAATATTCCCCTTACAGGCATAAGAGCGACCATCATTGATAACACAAGAAACAAAGCCGGCAAATACAGACCCTACATAGTTACAATGGCTCTTCCTTCTGCACTTTTGTGTAACCTGATGGTCTGGTTCCCGTATAATAAGCTTGGCGATTGGTTCGGCCACGGAATGCTTTTTGGCAGAGATCTTGATTACGTTATCAAATGCGCAATTATCCTTGTAATTAACCTCTTGCTGCATTTCATCTATTATTTCTTCTATGATGCCTATGAAAATCTCATTCACGTTCTTTCACCCAATACTCAGGAAAGAACAGACGTTGCTTCAGTAAAGAGTATTGTTTATTCTCTTGCACCCACACTTGTTAACCTTTTTACCCCCATTATCGCACAGAATATTTTCCACACAAACACAACAGATATCCGTGTTTACCGTTTCTTATATCCAATTCTTACCGTTCTCGGTCTTCTTCTCTGCATTGTTGTTTATAAGAATACTGAAGAAAAAATCGTTCAGGCAAGAACTCACGTTGTTCAGATTAACCTGTTTGATGCCCTTAAGGCTGTTGCAAA
Source organism: Clostridia bacterium (assembly GCA_017938985.1). Lineage (GTDB taxonomy): Bacteria > Bacillota > Clostridia > Oscillospirales > Acutalibacteraceae > CAG-177. The sequence continues at coordinate 540 of JAGBAK010000126.1, read as the reverse complement.
GAACAAGTATTTCTGGATTATTTCTCTTGCTTCATGGATTGGCTTCCTTGAAAGCGCATATTCAAACGTGCTTGCATGGCTTTATAACTACGGCGGTGCCTGCTCGGGCAACGTTTATGGCATTGTTGTTACCGTTTACGGTAACGCCTCCCTCTGGGGTATGATTCTTGCTCCGTTCGCAGTTAAAAGATGGGGCAAAAAAGCTGTTCTTGTTATAACCAACATATTCAACATTGTTTTCATTCTTGCAATGTATCCTTTTGTTGGCAGCATAAACACAACCACAACAATCTGGCTCGTTATGGGCTGCCTGTGGTTCAATGCTCTTATGGGTTCGTTTATGCATATTCTTAATCCCGCAATTCAGGCGGATATCCGTGACTATCAGCAGTATGTTACAGGTGAAAGAATTGACGGTATGTTCTCTGCCGTTGCAACAATCGGCACAGTTATCACTCTTGCAACATCGGCTGTTCTTCCTGCAATTTATGAGAGCAGAGGTCTTACCGAAACAGTTGCCAAAAAGGTTACTTCAGACCC
>JAGBAK010000125.1 GCA_017938985.1 Clostridia bacterium | reverse complement strand
GAAAGCACGTCGTCAGAGGTGCTTTCTGCCCGTTACATCCTCAATCTCCATATCAACGGTGTTGGGATGCACGTCGGTTTCAACCGTGTTTGCCGTGAAGGAAAATTCTATCCCCTCTTTTTCGGCAATCTCAAAAGAATCGCGGATTCTGACGTCGTCGGTTTCAAAGCCCATCATACCGCCAAGAAGCGCTCTGTCTGTGCCGTGACCTCTGTATGTCTGCGCAAACGAGCCGTAGAGAGTAAAATGGACGCTTTTAATCTTGTTATGCATCATTTTCCATGCAAGGCGAGCAATTGACGCCGCACCTGCAGTGTGTGAACTTGACGGACCTACCATATTGGGTCCGATAACTTCAAAAACGCTGATAAAAGCCATAGCATTTCTCCTGAAAATTATTTCTACATTGAATATTATAAGTATTTAAACGTTAAAGTCAATCGGGTTGCGTTTATTTTACTGCAAAAACCGTCAAAATATGCTATTATTATCTTGATTTTTAAAAAACTATGAATTATAATTAATTTATATTTTGCCTATCATACAGGTTTATAAGTCAGGATGTGATTCCGATGGAATTGTTAAAGAAAAGAATTGTTCAGGACGGCAATACAATCGGCAACGACGTTGTCAAGGTTGATATGTTTCTCAATCACCAGATTGACGTTGAGCTTCTTAACGAAATCGGCAAGGAATTCAGAAAACGTTTTTCGTCTGATAAAATCACTAAAATCGTTACAATTGAAGCTTCGGGAATCGGCATCGCCTGCATTGTTGCCCAGTATTTCGGCGTTCCCGTAATTTTTGCCAAAAAAGGCGCCAACAGAAACGTTGGTGATAATCTCTACAAGGCAGACGTTTATTCTTTTACAAAAGGAACAACAACTACCATAGGCATCTCCAAGGACTACCTTTCAAAGAATGATCACGTTCTTATTGTTGACGACTTTATGGCAAACGGCAAAGCCGTACACGGTCTGCTTAACATACTTAATCAGGCAGGAGCAACGGTTGAAGGTATCGGAATTGTTATCGAAAAAGGATTTCAACCCGGTGGCGATTCGTTGCGCTCGCTCGGTTACAAGGTTGAATCACTTGCGGTTATTAAATCCATTGATGACGGTAACATCATCTTTGGGTAATAATAAAAAATGGAGGTTAAGAAATGAAAACACTCAGAAAAATCCTCGCAATTTCCCTTTCACTCGTTTTTGCTCTTTCTTGCTTCTTCTCCCTTGCGGGTTGTAACAAGGAAGACGAATTCATCGTTGGCTTTATTTATCTGCACGACGAAAACTCAACTTACGACCTTAACTTCATCGAAGCAGCAAAGAAAGCTTGCGATGAGCTTGGCGTAAAGTATCTTGAAAAAACCAACGTTCCCGAAGGCAGCGAATGCTATGACGCAGCAGCTGACCTTGTAGACAGCGGCTGTGACGTTATTTTTGCAGACAGCTTCGGCCACGAAGACTTCATCATTCAGGCTGCAAAGAAATTCCCTGAAGTTCAGTTCTGCCACGCAACAGGCACAAAGGCTCACACTGAAGGACTCAAGAATTTCCACAACGCTTTTGCTTCAATCTATGAAGGCAGATACCTTGCAGGTATTGCCGCTGGTATGAAGCTCAACGAAATGATCGAAGCAGGCAAATTCACTGCTGAAGAAGCCAAAATCGGTTATGTTGGCGCCTTCACATTTGCTGAAGTTATTTCAGGTTATTCATCATTCTACCTTGGTGCAAAGTCAGTTTGCCCCAGCGTAACAATGGAAGTTCAGTTCACAGGTTCATGGTATGACGAAACAGCTGAAAAAGAAGCTGCAAACCTTCTTATCAGCAGAAACTGCAAACTTATCAGCCAGCACGCTGACTCTTGGGGTGCTCCCACCGCTTGTGAAGAAGCCGGTATTCCCAACGTTTCCTATAACGGCAGCACAATCAGCGCTTGCCCCAACACATTCATCGTATCCTCAAAGATTGACTGGACACCCTATTTCAAGTATATGATTGACTGTGCAAAGAACGGCAAAGAAATTGATGCCGACTGGTGCAAGGGTCTTTCAGAGGGTTCCGTTATCCTTACGGATATCAACGAAAAAGTTGCTGCTCCCGGCACAAAGGAAGCAATTGAAACTGCTAAGGCAAAGCTTATTGCAGGCGAACTTCATGTTTTTGACACCTCAACATTCACAGTTGACGGTAAGCCTCTCACAAGCTATATGGCAGACGTTGACACAGATAAGGATTACACTCCCGATACAGAGGTTGTTGCTGACGGTTATTTCCACGAATCCGAGTTCCGTTCAGCTCCTTACTTCAACGCTAACATCGACGGCATCACTCTTCTCAACTCAAAATTCTGATAATACCCGCAGTTTAGCGGAGCTTAACCGCTCCGCTAAACTTTTATATTTAAAAAACCGCTGAATCTCTGCTTCAGCCGCTTTTTAAGAATAAAAAACGGAGGATTACAATGAACAGACAAGTTGCAATTGAACTTAAAAACATCAGCAAATCCTTTGGCTCTGTTTACGCAAACAAAGATATTTCGATGTGTGTTTACCAAGGGGAAATCCTGTCAATTCTCGGTGAAAACGGCAGCGGCAAAACAACGCTTATGAATATGATTTCCGGCATCTATTATCCCGACAGCGGTCATATCATCATAGACGGTGAAGAGGCCGTTATCAGTTCCCCTAAAGATGCTTTCAAATATAATATCGGTATGATTCACCAGCATTTTAAGCTTGTTGACGTTTTCAGTGCTGTTGAAAACATCATTCTCGGTCTTTCCGGCAGCAGCATCCTCAATATGGCGGCTGCAACAAAAAAGGTAAAGGAAATCTGCGACAAATACGGCTTTGTTGTTGACCTTAACAAAAAGATTTATGAAATGTCTGTTTCCGAAAAACAAACAGTTGAAATTATAAAGGTTATATACAGAGGCGCAAACATACTCATTCTCGACGAGCCCACCGCGGTTCTTACCCCGCAAGAAACACAAAAGCTCTTTTCAATTCTGCGCAAAATGCGTGATGACGGCAAATCAATCGTTATTATCACACATAAGCTTCACGAGGTTCTTTCGCTTTCGGACAGAGTTGCCGTTCTTCGCAAAGGCGAATACATCGGCGACGTTGAAACCAAGCAAACAAACGAGGCTCAGCTTACAGAAATGATGGTTGGCAAGAAAGTTGAGCTTAACATTGAACGTTCAGAACCCGTTAACACCGTTGAAAGACTTGAAGTAAAGGGCATAAGCTGCATAAACAGAGACGGCATAAAAATTCTTGATAACATATCGTTTGTTGCAAACTCCGGTGAAATTCTCGGCATTGCAGGCATTGCAGGCAGCGGTCAGCGCGAACTGCTTGAATCAATTGCAGGCTTACAAAAACTCAACGGCGGCGAAATTCTTTATCATGACCCCAAAACAGGCTTTACCGAGAATTTAAGGGACAAGTCACCCGTCAGAATCAAAGAGCTTGGCGTGCGTCTTTCTTTTGTTCCCGAAGACCGTCTCGGCATGGGTCTTGTCGGCAACATGGATATTGTTGACAATATGATGCTGCGAAGCTACAAAAAAGGTAAATCTTTCTTCCTTGAACGAAAGCAGCCAAAGAATCTTGCTTTGAAAATCATCAATGACCTTGAAGTTGTAACTCCCAACGAAAACACACCCGTTCGCCGTCTTTCGGGCGGTAACGTTCAGAAGGTTCTTGTTGGCAGAGAAATTGCCTCAAATCCCACGGTTCTTATGGCGGCATACCCCGTCAGAGGTCTTGATATCAACTCCTCGCATCTTATTTATAATCTTCTCAACAAGCAGAAAGAAAACGGCGTTGCCGTTATATTTGTCGGCGAAGATCTTGACGTTCTTATTGACCTTTGCGACAGAATTCTTGTCATCTGTGCAGGCGGTATTTCGGGCATTGTTGACGCCAGATCAACAACTAAAGAAGAAATCGGTCTGCTTATGACAAAAACAAACAGAGGTGACGCAAATGAAAGCTAAAATCAAATCAAACCACGAACCGTTAATTCATATAGCAAAAAAGACACCTGTTCAAGGCTGGAGAGCAATGCTTGTAAGAGCAGGCGCAATTGTTGCTGCACTTCTGGTTTGCGGCATTCTGACAGTATTTCTGACAGACCTTAACCCTATTTCCGTTTATTCTTCGCTTATCGTCGGAGCCATCGGCACACCCAGAAGAATATGGGTTTTGTTGCACGACCTCGCAATTCTTCTTTGCATCTCTCTTGCAGTTACTCCTGCTTTCAAAATGAAATTCTGGAACATCGGTGCTGAAGGTCAGGCACTTGTTGGCGGACTTGCAACCGCAGCCTGCGCAATGTTCCTTGGCAACAGCCTTCCTCCTCATTTTCTGATCCCCGTTATGCTTATTGCCAGCATTGTTGCCGGTGCAATCTGGGGTCTGATCCCTTCAATTTTTAAAGCTTTATGGGGAACAAACGAAACCCTGTTCACCCTTATGATGAACTACATAGCAATCCAGCTTGTTTCTTATTTCTGCTTTGTTTTCTCTGTTCCCAAGGGTTCGGGCAGACTTGAACCTATTAATGAAAAATTCTGGTTGCCGGTAATCGGCGATAACGACTATCTCTTTAATATTCTTTTCGTTCTTGTTCTTACTGTTGTTATGTATATCTATCTCAAATACAGTAAACAGGGATATGAAATTTCTGTTGTTGGTGAAAGCGTCAACACTGCCACTTATATCGGCATTAACGTTAAAAAGGTAATCATCAGAACAATGGTTATCTCGGGTGCAATCTGCGGCATTGCAGGTTTTCTGCTTGTTGCAGGAGCCAACCACACGGTTGCAGACAACACCATCGGCGGCAGAGGCTTCACCGCAATTATGGTTTCCTGGCTTGCAAAATTCAATCCTTTCAGCATGATTCTTACGTCTCTGCTTATTGCTTTTCTTGACAGAGGTGCAATTGAAATTGCAACTCAGCACAAGCTCAACGACTCATTTTCCGAAATCATCACAGGTATAATAATCTTTTTCATCATCGGCAGCGAATTCTTCATCAATTACTCTGTTAAATTCCGTAAATCCGAAAAAAAGGAGGCAAAGAATAAATGATAGTTGCTTTTATTCAGCGTGCAATTGTTCAAAGTATTCCCCTTCTGTTCGGCTCAACCGGTGAAATAATCACCGAAAAAAGCGGTAACCTGAACCTTGGTACCGCAGGCGTTATGTACGTTGGCGGCATATGCGGCGTTATGGGCGCTTTCTTTTATGAACAGTCAGTTGAAACGGTTAACCCGATTCTTGCCGTTATCATTCCCATGCTTACCTGTATACTCGGCTCTGCTTTGATGGGTGTTATCTATTCGGTACTTACCGTTACACTCAGAGCTAATCAGAACGTTACAGGTCTTGCGCTCACTACGTTCGGCGTAGGCTTCGGCAACTTTTTCGGCGGTTCTCTTATCAAGCTTACCAACGCCGACGTCCCCTCAATCGCCCTGAGCGCAACAAGCAAATGCTTCAAAACGACTTTACCTTTTGCCGATAAGCTCGGTATAATCGGCGATTTGTTTTTCTCTTACAGCTTTTTGGCATACGTTGCGGTTATTATTGCTCTGATTACGTCTTTTTATTTTAACCGTACACGCAGCGGACTTCACCTGAGAGCCGTTGGCGAAAACCCCGCAACTGCTGACGCGGCAGGCATAAACGTTACGGTCTACAAACACACCTCTATTATCATCGGCAGCATCATTGCAGGCTTCGGCGGACTCTATTACGTTATGGATTACGCCAACGGCGTATGGTCAAACGACGGTTTCGGCGACAGAGGTTGGCTTGCAATTGCGCTTGTTATCTTTGCCATCTGGAGACCTAACGTAAGCATTCTCGGTTCAATCCTCTTCGGCGGTCTTTTCATTGTTTACAACTACATTCCCGACCTGTCACTCAGTTCTCAGGAACTTTTCAAAATGACACCTTACGTTGTAACAATTCTTGTTCTGATTATCACAAGTATGCGTCAGAAGAAAGAAAGCCAGCCGCCCGCAAGCCTCGGTCTTCCCTATTTCAGAGAAGAAAGATAAATCAAACAAACATTTTGACGGGTCGTTTTGCGGCCCGTCTTTTTTGTTGTTTTGCCCACCGTCATATTTTGGCAAAGGATTTCATAGTATCTAACAGAATACTGTTTAATCCGGAGGGCTGATTTTGAAAGGAATAGTTGAGCAGAGAGCCGTTGAGCTTGCAGAATACATTATTGAAAACAACTCCACCGTAAGGGCGGCAGCAAAAAAGTTCGGTGTGTCAAAAAGCACGGTACACATGGATATAACCAAAAGACTCCGATTTTCCAACCCGTCGCTTTATTCGTCGGTCAGAAAAGTTCTTGACATAAACAAAGCGGAACGGCATATCAGAGGCGGACTGGCAACGAAGGAAAAATATTCAAAATAGCTTTTTTGACAGTTGAATTTGCTGTTAGTATGTGTTAAAATTATATAGAATATGAGGGCAATCTCCTCAAATGAAAGGACCGATATTTTATGAAACAACTCAAGATCGGCATCATCGGTGCCGGCAGAATCGGTTCCCTGCACGCAAAGTCAATCACTTACAATGTGCCGACTGCCGTTGTTGCAGGTATCACCGACGTTTTCAAGGCTAATGCCGAAAAGGTTGCCGCAGAGCTCAACATACCTAAAATTTACAATGATTACAAAGAAATGCTTGCTGACCCAGAGGTTGATGCAGTTCTTGTTTGCTCATCAACAGATACCCACGCAGATATCGCTATTGAAGCTGCACAGGCAGGCAAGCACATCTTCTGCGAAAAGCCCGTTGACCTTACCCCCGAAAAGGTAAACGCTGTTATTGACGCAGTTGCGAAGGCAGGCGTTAAGCTTCAGGTTGGCTTTAACAGACGTTTTGACCATAACTTTGCAAACGTCAGAGCTATGGTTAACGACGGCAAAATCGGTGACGTTCACATCGTTAAAATCACTTCAAGAGACCCTGCTCCGCCACCGGCAGAGTATTCGGCAGTAAGCGGCGGTATGTTCCTTGATATGACCATTCACGATTTTGATATGGCTCGCTTCCTTGCAGGCAGCGAAGTTACAGAGGTTTATGCAAACGCAACCTGCCTTGTTGACCCCGCTATCGGCGAAGCAGGCGACGTTGACACAGCAGTTATCAGCCTTAAGTTTGCTAACGGCGCAGTCGGCGTTATTGACAACAGCAGACGTGCAGCATACGGCTATGACCAGAGAATTGAAGTTTTCGGCAGCAAGGGCGCAGCCGTTGCTTCAAACGATACCCCCACAAACGTTGTATTTATGGGTGAGGACGGCGTTGTTGCCGACAAGCCTCTTTATTTCTTCCTTGAAAGATATATGCAGTCTTTCAGAGACGAAATGCTTCAGTTTGTTGACGCTGTTATCAACGACAAAGAAACGCCCACAACAGGCGCTGACGGTCTTAACTCAATTCTTGTTGCTCTTGCAGCCAAGAAATCCGTTGCAGAAGGCAGACCTGTTCAGCTTTCGGAAATGATGTAATTTTAAAGCTCCGAAGAACTTATCGTTCTTTGGAGCTTTAGTTTTTTATTCTGCATCTGTAACATAATCATTCTCTTTAAGAGTAAGATGCTCTTCTTTTGGTGGAGACAATTGTTTGTTTTCGATACAAAAGTATAAACCCGATTCGTTTTGCGAAAAGCTATAATAATACCACTGGGTTTCATAATATGAATAATTATTGCTGCCAAATAACATTTTTGCCACTGCCGAAAAATCTTCTTGCTGCGCATATATTTTTGTTATGCATTCGGCAAGATAATACAGCTCATGAGCCTTGTTTGTTTCAACACAGGCAAGGCTTATTTTTTGTATCCTGTCAGATGAATCAACCGTCATTTCCGTTGCAAATCGCCTGCCGCTTGAGTTTTCAATAAACACAACGCACTTGTCTTTATCATAAAACATACTGTCAATGTCAAGCTTAAATTCAGGATAGTTTTCAGCAAATCTTTCAACAAACAAAGACGGATTCTGAGTTGTTTGCACAGTGCATCCGCTCAATAACATTACAAACACAACGGCAATCAAGGCTGTTTTTTTCATACCTTCACCCCGTTAATATCTGACTTTAGTTTTAACATTTGCCGCGGCAACAGCACCGATCACGGCACCGATTACAGATACAACAGTGTTGAAAACAAGACCTTTACCAACCGCTCCGCTGTTGATTACTACAAGTACAACGTCGCTGATAACTGCCTGCAGAGCACCTGCAAATGCGCCGAGCGGCAACGCCTTTTGCTTGTCTTTTATAAGCGCAACAAAGCCTGCTATAAACGAAGAAACAAAAGCGGCAATAAGACCTGCCGGCAGATAAGCTCCTGCGCCAAGTGCCAGATGAAGCTCCGCCGCCGAGAACGCTATTATTTCAACAAAATACAGCGCTGCACCTATAACAGAACAGATACCGACCCTTTTAATCGGAACGTTTTTGCTTTTTTCTTCTCTGCGAGATGTTCTTTTGGGCATAAAAATACTCCCCTCATATTACCGATAATCAATAATATGAAAGGAGTTTTTGTTTTATTCGGGATCAAGAATCAAAAGTATCGTCTTTTTTCTTTGTCTTTTTGCGCTTTGCCTTGCTTGCATCGGCAGCTTCTTCCATCTTTGCTTTTTTAGCAGCTTCCGCAGCTTCCTTGGCAGCCTGTCTTTCAGCTTCAGCCTTTTCGTTAGCTGTGTTGTTTGCTGAAACAGCCCACTTTGTGATCTTCATTTTGTTTCTGTCAGCGCCTGTTTCGATGATAAGGGAATCTTCTTTAACGGTAACAACTCTGCCGATGATGCCGCCGATTGTTGTGATTTCGTCACCAATCTGAACGTTATCACGCATAGCCTGCTCTTCTTTTTGCTTTTTCTTCTGGGGTCTGATCATCATAAAATACATAATTGCAAAAAGAGCAACCATCATAATAATCATGCTTGAGCCGCCTGCTGCGCCACCTGCGCCGCCTGCTGCACCGCCCGTAGGAGCCATAAGATTAATAAAGTTCATAATTCGAGTAACCTCCAAAACATAATGCAGATATTATATAACAAAAAGGAAAATAATGCAATAGCTAAAATAAAATTTATAAATCAAATTCTTGTGTCATAGAGTTCAACGTATTTTGCCCTGAATTCGTCAAACGTTCCGTTGTCAAGACTTTCACGTATTCTCTCCATAAGCGTATTATAAAAATACAGGTTATGAATTACGCACAAACGCATTGCAAGCATTTCTTTTGCCTTGAAAAGATGGCGGATATACGAGCGTGAAAAGTGCTTGCAGGCAGGGCAATCACATTCGGGGTCAATGGGCAGAGGGTCTTTTTCGTACTTTTTATTGTTGAGATTTATAATACCCTTCTGAGTAAAAAGATGTCCGTGACGGGCATTTCGGCTGGGCATTACACAGTCAAAAAGGTCAACGCCCCTGTAAACCGCTTCAATGATGTTTCCCGGAGTGCCCACACCCATCAGATAGCGGATTTTATCAGCAGGCATATAAGGCTCAACCGCAGAAATTATGCGGTACATATCCTCCTTGGGTTCACCGACGGCAAGGCCGCCGATTGCATAACCGTCAAGGTCAAGTTCTGCAATCTGCTTCATATGTTCAACACGCAGGTCGTCGTAAGTACTGCCCTGATTTATGCCGAAAAGAAGCTGATTCGGGTTAACAGTATCGGGCAAGGAATTGAGTCTTTGCATTTCCGCCTTACATCTTTCAAGCCAACGAACCGTTCTTTCGCAGGACTGTTTGGCGTATTTATATTCTGCAGGGTTTTCAACGCATTCGTCAAAAGCCATAGCAATTGTTGAACCGAGATTTGACTGAATCTGCATACTCTCTTCGGGACCCATAAAAATGTGTCTTCCGTCAACGTGGGACTGAAAATAAACGCCCTCTTCTTTGATTGTGCGCAGTTTTGCGAGCGAAAAAACCTGAAATCCGCCGCTGTCGGTCAGAATAGGTCCGCTCCAGCCCGAAAACTTATGAAGTCCGCCCATTTCACGAACAAGCGTGTCGCCCGGACGCACGTGGAGGTGATAAGTATTTGAAAGCATAACCTGACAGCCGATTTCTTTGAGGTCAACGGCAGAAAGAGCGCCTTTGATTGCGCCGCAGGTTGCAACGTTCATAAATGCAGGTGTTTGCACCGTTCCGTGAACGGTTTCAAACTCCCCTCGCCTTGCGTTGCCTTGTTTTTTGATAAGTTTATACATAGAGTTCTCCGTTTTCTGTTAATTATTCGCAGATAAGGCACGCATCGCCGAACGAGAAAAATCTGTATTTTTCTTCAACTGCAATCTTATATGCGTTCATCGTGTTTTCATAGCCGCAGAATGCACTGACAAGCATAATCAGCGTGCTTTCGGGAAGGTGAAAATTGGTTATCAAGCAATCTATGCATTTGAATTCATAACCGGGATAGATAAAGATATCCGTGTTGCCCTCTGCCTCTTTGATTTCACCCGTGAAGGTTGCAACGGATTCAAGCGTTCTGCAGCAGGTTGTGCCAACGGCAAAAACTCTGCCGCCGTTTGCCTTTGTGCGGTTGATGATTTCAGCCGTTTCTGCCGGCAGGTAATAATGTTCAGAATGCATATGATGGTCTTTTATGTCATCAGCCTTAACGGGTCTGAACGTGCCGAGACCGACGTGAAGCGTAACAAAACCGATTTCAACACCCATTGCCTTTATTTTTTCCATAAGCTCGGGAGTAAAATGCAGACCTGCAGTCGGAGCAGCGGCGCTGCCCTCTTTTTCGGCATAAACGGTCTGATAACGTTCTTTATCTTCGAGCTTTTCGGTTATATAATGAGGCAGCGGCATTTCGCCGATTTTGTCAATAACCTCAAAGAAATTTCCCTCAAAACCGAACTTTGCAATGCGGTTGCCGTCAGGCAAAACCTCAATCACTTCGGCAGTCAGTGAACCGTCGCCAAAGGTAAATTTATGACCGACCCTTGCTTTTTTGCCGGGTCCCGTGATAACCTCCCAAGTGTCGCCGCTCTTCTGGCTGAGAAGAAGGAATTCAACAACCGAACCCGTGTCAATCCTTGTTCCGTACATTCTTGCGGGAAGCACCTTTGTGTTGTTTAGAATAAGGCAATCGCCGGGTCTGAAATACTCAGTCACGTCTCTGAAAATCCTGTGGGAGCACTCGCCTGTCTTTTTGTCAACAACAAGCATTCTTGAGCTGTCACGGGGTTCAACGGGAGTCTGAGCAATAAGCTCCCGGGGCAAATCGTAGAAAAAATCGCTTCGTTTCATTAAAAATCCTCAAAATATTTTTTAAATTATATAATATATTAGTATAAATGACATTTGATTTTCAAGGTCATTTGTGATATCATCATAATATTATCGGAGGTTTTTGTCAAGCGTTTGATAAGGCAAAAATCTGCCGCAGAAAGATAACCCGAAATGAGGTAAAACAAAATGAAAAATTACAAAGTAGGTATCGTTGGCGCAACAGGTATGGTAGGTCAGCGTTTCATCACTCTGCTTGCAAATCACCCCTGGTTCAATATTGAAGTTCTTGCTGCGAGCCCCCGCTCCGCAGGTAAAAAATATAAAGATGCAGTCGGCGCAAAATGGTGCATGGCAACCGATATCCCCGCAAACGTTGCCGATATCGTAGTTATGGACGCAACAGCCGACATCGAAAAAATCGCCGCTTCCGTTGACTTCGTTTTCTGCGCAGTTGATATGAAGAAGGATGAAATCAAGGCTCTTGAAGAAGCTTACGCAAAGGCTGAATGCCCCGTTGTTTCAAACAACAGCGCTCACAGACATACGCCTGACGTTCCGATGATCGTTCCCGAGCTCAACCCTGACCACGCAGAAATCATCAACGCTCAGAAAAAGCGTCTCGGCACAGAAAGAGGCTTTATTTCGGTTAAGTCAAACTGCTCACTTCAGAGCTACGTTCCCGCTCTTTATCCCCTTGATAAAGCAGGCTACAAAGTAAAGGACGTTCTTGTTTGCACATATCAGGCAATCTCGGGCGCAGGCAAAACGTTTGAAACATGGCCCGAAATGGTTGACAACGTTATCCCCTACATCGGCGGCGAAGAAGAAAAGTCAGAAATCGAACCCCTTAAGATCTGGGGCAAGATCGAAGGCGACAAAATCGTTAACGCAACAACACCCAACTTCACTGCGCAGTGCCTTCGTGTTCCCGCTTCAGACGGTCACATGGCAGCTGTTTTCGTAAGATTTGAAAACAAACCTTCAATTGAAGAAATGAAGAAGGTATGGGCAGAATTCAAGGGCTATCCTCAGGAAGCTGAGCTTCCCAGCGCTCCCAAGCAGTTCCTCAACTACTTCGAGGAAGATAACCTGCCTCAGACAAAGCTTCAGAGAAACCTTGAAAACGGTATGGCAGTTTCAATCGGCCGTCTGAGAGAAGACAGCCAGTTTGATTATAAATTCGTTTGCCTTTCACACAACACACTCAGAGGCGCAGCAGGCGGCGCTGTTCTTATGGCAGAGCAGCTTTGCGCACAGGGTTATATCAACCCCAAGAACTGATTGTCAGATTTATTTGATGAATTGACGAAAGGAGTCAGCTATGAAGCAGACTGTATTCACCGGCGCAGGCGTTGCCATTGTAACACCTTTCACAGCCGATAGTAAGATTAACTACGAAAAGCTTGCAGAGCTTCTTGAATACCAGATTGCCAATCACACAGACGCTATTGTTATCTGCGGCACAACGGGCGAAGGCTCAACTCTTGACCACGATGAGCATTCAGAGGCAATAAGATTCACTGTTGAAGTTGTTAACAAGAGAATCCCCGTTATTGCAGGCACAGGCAGCAACGACACAAACTATGCCGTTAAGCTTTCAAACGAAGCTGAAAAGGCAGGCGTTGACGCTCTTCTTTCTGTTACACCTTATTACAACAAGACTTCACAGAGAGGCCTTATCGCTCACTACAACTACATTGCTGACAGAGTAAGCGTTCCGATTATCACCTATAACGTTCCTTCAAGAACAGGCGTTAATATTCTGCCCGAAACATATCTGGAGCTTTCAAAGCATCCCAGAATTGTCGGCACAAAGGAAGCAAACGGCGATATCTCTTCCGTTGCAAAAACAATTGCTCTTTGCGGACCTGATTTCTCTGTTTATTCAGGCAACGACGACCAGGTAACGGCTCTTATGTCTCTCGGCGGCAAGGGCAGCATTTCTGTTCTTTCAAACATTCTTCCCAAGGTTGCGCACGATATCCCCGCAAAGTTCCTTGAAGGCGACTTCAAGGGCAGCCGTGACCTTCAGCTTGAATATCTTGACCTTTGCAACAACCTTTTTGTTGACGTTAACCCTATCCCCGTTAAGGAAGCAATGAACATGATGGGTCTTGACGTTGGTCCCTGCAGACTTCCTCTTTACGAAATGACAGAGGACGCAAAAGCAAAGCTCAGAGCAAGCCTTGCAAAGCACGGTCTGGTTTGATTAAAATAAAAAGGGGCTGTCTTACAAAGCGTAGACAGTCCCTTATCTTAAATTAATGAGGTAATTATAAATGGCAGGAATTTTATTAAGCGGTTGCAACGGAAAAATGGGCAAGGCGGTAACAGCTAACGTTGCCGTTACAAGCGGTGCTGAGATTATAGGCGGCATTGACATCTATGCGGAAAGCCTTTACGGTTATCCTGTTTTCGGCTCCCCTGCTCTCATTCCCGACGATATAACCGAAAAAGCCGACGTTATCATCGATTTTTCAAACCCCTCGGCACTCGGCGGTCTGCTCGAATATGCCGTAAAAAACAATATCCCCGCAGTTATCTGCACAACGGGTCTTAACGAAGCACAGAAAGCTCTTATAAAATCCGCTGCCGAAAAAATCCCCGTTTTCTTCAGTGCTAATATGTCGCTCGGCGTTAACCTTGTTTGTGAGCTTGCAAAAAAAGCGGCGGCTGTATTGGGCAATGATTTTGACATTGAAATTGTTGAAATGCACCATAACCAGAAAATCGACGCTCCCAGCGGCACCGCTCTTATGATTGCAGATGCCATTAAAGACGAGCTTGAAGGCGACACCAAATACGAATATGACCGCCACTCAAAGCGTGAAAAGAGAACCAAAAACGAAATCGGCATTCACGCAGTCAGAGGCGGCACAATCACGGGTGAGCACGAGGTTATTTTTGCAGGTCACGATGAAATAATCAAAATCTCACACTCCGCAAGAAGCAAGGAGCTCTTTGCAACGGGCGCAGTCAATGCGGCAAAATTCATCTGCGGCAAAGAAGCGGGTATGTACGATATGTCCGCAATGCTTAAATAAAAAAACATCGGGCGGATGATATCCGCCCCTACCCTGAAAACGGAGGAATTAAAATGAAGCTTGTTGAAAATATTTTTATTACAGAAGATGTAACTCTTTTTTCTCTCTGCGATGCACCTGCAGACATTGACCACATTGCCGAAGTTTTTAAGATGATTGCAGACGCAGGCATTGACGTTGATATGATTTCGCAGTTTCCTTTGAGCGGCGCGAGCTCGGGATTTTCGTTCACCGTAAGCGATAATGATTTTATCCCCGTACTTGCAATTGCATCAAAGCTGCGTGAAATCAACCCCAAAACCAAAATCAGTGTCAGCAGCGGCAACTGCAAGCTGACAGTCAGCGGCGAAGCAATGAGAGGCACACCCGGCGTTTCGGCAAAGGTATTCAAAGCAGCCGCAAGCGCAGATGCAGACGTAAGAATGATAACAACATCCGAAATCGAGATTGCAATGCTTGTTGTTAAGTCTGACGTTGACAACGTTATTGCCGCAATTGAAAAAGAATTTGCAGAATAAAAAATCAAGAACCGCTGAAAAGCGGTTCTTTTTGCTTATTTTTTCTTTTGTTCAAAAAGCCAATCGCACCAGTTTTCACGTTTAACAAACACCTTTGCTACACTGTGACCGTACTTTTTATATCTTGAATATTTTACTTTGCCGTTACCTGCGGCTTTAAGCTTTTCAACAAGAATATCGGAACCGTCAACACCGTAATCCGATTTTCCAATCAGAACGTTATCATCATCCTCGGCGTGTACCGCCCACACGGGGATATCCTTTATGGCTTCAAAATATTTATCCTCATCGGCATCCGAATATCCCATCATCGGTATTGCGGCGGCATAACGCTCGGGGTGCTTGATAATCTGTGACCAAGTTCCGCCCGCACCGTTTGAGCAACCCATTAAGTAGACTCGGTTTTCATCAATGGGATATTTCTCTTTGAGCAGAGGAAACAACTCATTGAAAATCGCATCAAACAAAGTTTTGTCATCAGTTTTGACACGGATATCAAAACCGCAGCTTTTCGGAATTGACGGCACAATCATAATGCAAGGATTCTTCTTTTTTCCTTTTTTTATCTTTTTCACAACCGTCATACATTCGGTAAACGGAACAATATTTGTTTCACCGCCATTGTTTCTTCCGTGAAGAAAAATAAGTACAGGAAGCTTCTGTCTGTTTTTGTTTCGCGGTTCATATACGGCAAACGGCATTGTGTATGCCATATCTTTGTTGCAGTACCTTAACCTTTTAAAGCCAAAAATTTTACAACCGTTGGATACGATATCATTTTTCAAATCTGAATATTTTTCTTTAAAACGGCTGATGTCCTCAAACCATCTTACATACATATTGTAATGCATTCTTGCAGGGTAATTTATGCAAACAAATTTCCGTTCGCCGTCAACCATACGGTAAACTTTTATAAAACGCTGATAGTACTCAAATAATTTGGGAGGCTCTTCGCCCTTTTTCAGCTTGCACTCAGCAAGAGCAAAAGCAATCTTTCCTCCGTCTTGCTCAAAAATTTTGTATTCTTTAATATAATCGCTTTTCAGCGAGTCGAACTCCTCTTCTTTGAAGGATAAAAGTATTCTGATTTTCACATTTCTCACTCCTTATAATTATACTAACATATTTATTTTATTAATTCAACAAAAAAAGCAGGAAGCGAAAGCCTCCTGCTTGTTTTTTATCCGATTTTTTCGAGATATTCAGGTTCGATATAACCTGAAAAATCTTCATTTATGATATATTCGTATTCGTCTTCAATATAATTTTCGCCTAAAGTTACAATCGTACCTTTTTTAACAGTTCCTACCTTTTTTAAGCCTTGGGTATATATTTTCCTTTCATACAAGTCTGTATCGGCATTCACAATGTAATCCCCTGAAAAGCCATCGGCAAATATACATCTGGGTTCAACCTTTTTGAGATAGAAATCACCGTTTTCGCTGACACCTAAAGTGCATACGTTTTCGTAAATATAAGAACTTTCGCCCCAAGTTAATTCTTTAAGCACATATGACTGATGGGCTGAAAAGGT
>JAGBAK010000124.1 GCA_017938985.1 Clostridia bacterium | reverse complement strand
GTACCGACGATGGGTGCGCAGGTCTTGAGCAGCGGAACAGCCTGTCTCTGCATGTTTGAACCCATGAGAGCACGGTTGGCGTCGTCGTTTTCAAGGAAGGGAATCATCGCTGTAGCAACAGAAACAACCATCTTGGGCGAAATATCCATGTAATCGACCTTTGTTTTGTCGATTTCAATGAATTCGTCTCTGTGTCTGGCTGTAATCTTCTGTCTTACGAAGCAGTTGTTTTCATCAAGAGCTTCGTTTGCCTGAGCAACAATGAATTCGTCCTCTGAATCTGCTGTCATATATTCAACTTCATCAAGAACTCTGCCTGTTTCTTTGTCAATCTTTCTGAAGGGGGCTTCGATAAAGCCGTATTCGTTTATTCTCGCGAACGTTGCAAGGTAAGAGATAAGACCGATGTTGGGACCTTCGGGAGTTTCAATGGGACACATTCTGCCGTAGTGAGAATAGTGAACGTCACGAACCTCGAAACCTGCTCTGTCTCTGGAAAGACCGCCGGGACCGAGAGCCGAAAGACGGCGCTTATGAGTAAGCTCGGCAAGGGGGTTGGTCTGGTCCATGAACTGTGACAGGGGTGATGAACCGAAGAATTCTCTGATAGCTACCATAACGGGACGGATGTTGATAAGGGTCTGAGGAGTAATCTTATCCTCATCTTCCTGTGCCTGGATAGCCATTCTTTCACGGACAACTCTTTCCATTCTTGCAAGACCGATTCTGAACTGGTTCTGAAGCAGCTCGCCGACTGAACGGATTCTTCTGTTGCCGAGGTGGTCTATATCGTCAATTGTGCCCACGCGCTTAGTGAGACAGTTGACATAGTTAACTGATGCGAAAATATCATCAACAATGATGTGCTTGGGAATAAGGTCGTCGCAGCGCTCTGCCATTTCTGCAAGAAGAGCCTCTTTGTCTGCGCCGCACTTTTCAATAACTTCGTTAAGAACGGAATAACGGACCTTTTCGTTGATGCCGATAGCGTCAAGCTCATCCTTCGTAAATTCAACGGGAAGAATTGCAGCTGCATCAACCATGCCGTTTGAAATAACGAACAGCTCACTGCCGTCTTCGCAGGCAACAACAACTCTCATTACGCCTGCCTGTTCGATTTCAAGAGCCTTCTGCTTTGTGATAACTTCGCCTGCGTCTGCAATGAACTCGCCTGTGTATTCGGAAATAACGGGCTGAGCAAGTGTGCAGCCGGGAAGACGGTTGAGCATTGAAAGCTTCTTGTTATATTTATATCTGCCGACTCTTGAAATGTCATATCTGTGAGGATCAAAGAAGAGGTTGTCGATATGCTGCTGTGCAGATTCAAGGGTTACGGGTTCACCGGGACGAAGCTTTTTGAAAACTTCCATAAGAGCTTCTTCGGTGTTCTTTGTTTCATCCTTTTCAAGGGTTGCTTCAAGCTTCGCATCCTCACCGAAGAAACGGCGGATGTCATCGTTTGAGCTTAAGCCGAGAGCACGAATGAACGCAGTGATGTAAATTTTTCTGTTTTTATCGATGCGAACGTAGAAAATATCGTTTGCGTCTGTTTCGTATTCAAGCCAGGCACCTCTGTTGGGGTTGATTGTGCTTGTGTAAAGCTCAATACCTGTCTTGTCGTGTGTCATTCCGTAGTAAACACCGGGGGAACGAACAAGCTGGGAAACAATTACTCTTTCTGCGCCGTTGATAACAAAGGTGCCGCTGTCTGTCATTATGGGGAAATCACCCATAAAGACCTCGGACTCCTTGATGATGCCGGTTTCCTTGTTCTGAAGGCGAACCGTAACTCTCATGGGAGCAGCGTAAGTTGCATCTCTCTCTTTGCACTCGCGCACGGTGTACTTGGGCTTGTCGTCCATACGGTAGTCAACAAAGCTGAGCACCCAGTTGCCGGTATAGTCCGTGATATCTGCCATATCGCGGAATACCTCTTTGAGGCCTACATCGATGAACCACTTGTAAGATGCCTTCTGAATCTCAATGAGGTTGGGCATATCCATAACTTCATTGATTTTTCCGAAGCTCTGGCGGATTCTGTTGCCGCGTTTAACGGGATTAACTTTCAGCATTAGGCTAAATCACTCCGTTCCTTAATTTTTCCATCGGGGATGGAAGCCGAAATTTTTGCTCGAAATTCCCTTATAATTTAAAATAATTAAGCGCAAAATTATCTTAAATTATAGGGTATTTCTTTCCATTATAAAGACAGGATAAAATTATATACATATCGCATTATTTTGTCAACAAATATTTTATAAAAAAATAAGCAAAAATTTATTTTTGTGCATTCATACGAAATTTTAATATAAATGTAAAAATATTTTGTGTATTATTTTTGACATTTTGGCTAAAATTAACAACAAAAAAACTCCCTGCAGCAAGCAACCGCAGGGAGCACACCTATATATTGTATTCAATTTTAATTTAACAAAATATATATTATAATTTAATGACAGTGTAATCTTTTTCGCTTGCGCACACAGCGGTTTTTTCGCAGCAAAGAGCACGTATATCCGCCGCTCTGCATTCAAGCTCAAACACTCTTTTTGCGGCTGAATCAGCCTGAGAAATATCTGCAGTTTTGGAAATAAGCGGCAATTTGCGGCTCTCGTTTGTAAGTTTGAGCAGCTCCGCTCCCCTGTCGTTGAGACCGAGCAAACGTATATACGGTATAGGCACCGCAAGGTCTGCGGCGGTTATGCCGATAAGATTATCAAGAATGATTCTTCTTATTCTGGCGTGCGTATATCTTTTTGTTTTTGCCATATCATAAAGCTCATCAAGCGAAGTTGCGCTCGCCGCCGCAGAAAGAATTCTGTTTTCAATACCTTCGCTCACGTCAGGCGCAAGGGCAAGCTCTTCGCCGCCGACAGTTCGCATTTTATACAAAACCGCCGTTTCAAATTTGGCTGAATTAACCACGGCATTGCCTGCTGAAAGCTCTTCTTCAAAAATCCTTGCCGCCGCTTCGGGAACAAATTTCTGCCACTCTCCGCCGTTCTTTATAAGCTCACGGATGTACGAAGCGGAAGCAATACCGTCGCAGCCGCCGTTTTCGCCGTGACCCGCGCCGATTCTTTTGAACGTGACAGGCTTCATCTTGCTGCCGCAAGCTTCAATAGCCGCCGCATATTCAACGCCGAGAATATTGTTCGGTGTCTGAATAACGTCGGCAAGCCGTGAATCAAAAGCACGCAGGGCATTTTCCCTTGCCGCCGCAAAAGTTATGCCCGTTTTTATTTCTTCAGCCGTTTTCTGCTGCACCTCATCGGAATAAACCGCCTTTGCCGCGGATAAAATAAGCTCTGAATCACCGCACTCGCTGCCGAAAACCAGCTCATCAACACAGCCGAGTGCATCAAGCACACGCACGCCTGCCCTTGCAAAGCTTTGTGCGCCCGAAGCGACATAAACGGCAGGCAGCTGCAAAACAAGGTCTGCGCCGCATTCAAGCGCCGCCCTGACTCTTGCCCTCTGCCCGAAAATCGCCGTTTCGCCTCTCTGCACACAGTTGCCGCTCATTACAACGGCAACGTGCGTTGCGCCGTTTTCTTTTGTTTTACGGATAAGCAGTTCATGCCCTTTATGAAACGGATTATATTCAGCTATAATTCCGGCTGTTTTCATTTTTTTACCTCGTTATCCTAAATTAACCAATAAAACACTTGCAAAATAATTTTTATAGATATATAATATAACAGTTATAAGCTTAAATCAAGCTAATTATTCACGATTTGGAGTGTTAAAATGAAAGTTCTTGTTATTAACTGCGGCAGTTCATCGCTCAAATATCAGCTTTTTGATATGGACACAGAATCAATGATTGCCAAGGGCAACTGCGAAAGAATCGGCGTTGACGGCAAAATCGGCGGTTCAACTGCTGACGGACGTAAGTTTGAGTATGAAGTAGATTTTGCAAACCACACAGCCGCTTTCCTTGAAGTTAAAAAGGTTCTCACAGAGGGCGACTGCAAGGTTCTTGAAAGCCTTGACGAAATTTCGGCTATCGGCCACAGAGTTGTTCAGGGCGGCGCTCTCTTCAACGAAAGCGTTCTTGTTACAGACGAAGTTATCGAAGGCATCCGCAGCCTTTGCGACCTTGCTCCCCTTCACAACCCCGCTCACATTCAGGGTATTGAAGCTTGCCGCAGCGTTTTCGGCACAGAGCTTCCTCAGGTTGTTGTTTTTGATAACGCTTTCCATTCAACAATGCCCCCCGAGGCATATATCTTCCCCGTTCCTTATGAATACTATGAGAAATATCAGGTTCGCCGCTACGGCTTCCACGGCACGTCTCACCGCTTCGTAAGCGCTCGCTGCGCAGAAATTATGGGCAAGAATATCAAGGACCTCAAGATTGTTACCTGCCACCTCGGCAACGGTTCATCAATCACCGCTGTTAAGGGCGGCAAGTGCATCGACACAAGCATGGGTCTCACTCCCCTTGACGGTTTCATTATGGGCACACGCTGCGGCGCTGTTGACCCCTCGGTTATCACCTACCTTCAGCAGAAGGAAGGCTGGACACCCGCTGAAACAGACACAATCCTCAACAAGAAGTCGGGCGTTCTCGGCATTTCAGGCGTCGGCAGTGACGACAGAGACGTAAGCGCAGCAGAAGCAGAGGGCAACGAAAGAGCTCACCTTGCAAGAAGCATCCAGAAGTATCAGGTCCGCAAGCTCATCGGCAGCTACGTTGCAGCTATGGACGGCGTTGACGCTATCGTATTTACAGGCGGCATCGGCGAAAACACGTTCGACCTTCGTGCAGACGTTTGCAAAAACCTCAGCTATCTCGGCATTGAATTTGACGATGCTGCAAACGAGATTATGAGAAGAGGCAAGGAAGGCGAAATCTCAACCGCAAACTCAAAGGTTAAGGTTTACGTTCTGCCCACAAACGAAGAGCTTGTTATCGCAAGAGATACAAAGGCTATCGTTGAAGCAATGTAATTTAACAAAAATCAAGGAGCACGGTTTTCGCCGTGCTCTTTTTTAATGAATAGTGAAGAGTGAATAGTTAAGGGCGGACTCTGTCCGCACCTGATTGTATTGCATAGCAAGGGCATATTTTATTTGTTGACTATTCTGCCGCATTATAGTATAATGTTTTAATAATTATAATATACAGGAGAAGCATATGGAATACATCGCTCCGATATACAATTCCGCCGCTGAAGCAAGAGGTTTTCCCGTTGCGGCTGTTGATTCCTTTCACTGGGAACAAGACGGATATTCCAGACCCGAAAGCTATGCCGCACTGTTTGGCGTTGAAGGCGAAGGCATTCACGCGGTTTTATGGTCGTTTGAAGATAATCTGCGCATCGAATGCAAAAAGCGTGACGACCCCGTTTATACGGACAGCTGCCTTGAATTCTTTATTGCTCCCGTTGAGGGCGATAAACGCTATATGAATTTTGAGGTCAACCCCAACGGCGTTTATCTCTCGCAGATTGGCGAGGTCAGAGAAAACCGTGCTTTCATCAAAGATCTTACCGACCTTGAGCCTGTTATTCAGCCGATGACCGTTGAAGAGGACGGCAGAACCGCCTGGGGATGTGATATTCTGCTCCCCTGCGAGTTTATCTCGGCTCTCTACGGCGTTGATTTCAGTCTCGGCGAATGCAGAATGAAGGGCAATTTCTATAAATGCGCCGACCTTTCGGTCTCTCCTCACTACGGCGCACATTTCCCCGTAACCACCGCTGCGCTCGGCTTCCATAACCCCGATTGCTTTGGCGATATAATATTCAGAAAGGCGTGACCTTTATGTCAGAAAAAATCACAACCGCCAACGAGCTGCTTGCCGCTTTCACTTTTGAGGGCGAGCTTGAAAACATCAGGCAGCTTCATGACGGTCATATTAACGATACATACGTTTTTGATTTCAACGATAACGGCAAAATCCGCCGTTATCTTGTTCAGGTACTTAACACAAGCATTTTCAAACAGCCCGATGCTCTTATGGATAACGTTGTAGGTGTCTGCAACCATCTTCGCAAGGCGGTTGTTGCAAACGGCGGAGACCCCGAAAGAGAGTGCCTGACCGTTTACCCTGCCAAAGACGGCAAACCCTATTATATTGACACAGAGGGCAAATTCTGGCGCTGCTACAACTTTATTTCGGATGCACATTCCTGCCAGAGCGTTGAAAACAAAGAGGTTTTCTTCAATGCCGCAAAGGCGTTCGGCAAATTCCAGAATATGCTTGCCGATTATCCCGGCGAAACTCTCAGAGAAACAATCCCCAATTTTCACAACACTCGCTCACGCTTTGCCGATTTTAAAAAGGCGGTTGCCGATAATCTTTCGGGCAGAGCGGAAAACGTTAGGGAAGAAATTGAGTTTGTTCTTGCAAGGGAAGCAGACTGCTCCGTACTTGTTGACCTGCTCGCCGCAGGTGAACTGCCTTTGAGAGTTACCCACAACGACACAAAGCTCAACAACGTTATGTTTGACAACGATACAAACGAAGGTATCTGCGTTGTTGACCTTGATACGGTTATGCCCGGTCTTTCGCTCTATGATTTCGGCGACAGCATCCGTTTCGGCGCAAGCACCGCAAGCGAGGACGAAAAAGACCTTTCAAAGGTTTCAATGAGCCTTGAGCTTTTCAAGGCATACACTCTCGGCTACCTCACAACTGCAGGCGAAAGCCTGACCGCAAAAGAAATTGAGTATCTTCCCTTCTCATCAAAGCTGATGACGCTTGAATGCGGTATGCGTTTCCTTGGCGACTACATCAACGGCGACACGTATTTCAAGACCGCTTACCCCGAACACAACCTTGACCGTTGCCACACACAGTTTGTTCTTGTTGCAGATATGGAGCGCAAGATGGACGAAATGAAAAAAATCGTTGCCGAATGCTGCGAAGAACTCGGCATCAGCAAATGATTTCGATATGTAATTATAAAGAATAAACCGCCTCGGTGTAAAAACCGAAGCGGTTGTTTTTGTTTGATTTTGGTTTTTATTGTGTAGGGCGGGATGCCCACATCCCGCCGTTAAATCACAATGTAAATTTGCGGCGGCTTGAGGGCAAGCCGCCCTACATTTTTAATTTTCACAAAACGAGCGAAAAAACGTTCATATCGCCGTTGTTTCAATCAGATGTCCTTATGATTGTGCGAGAACGGATGAGATGGGCGTTTTATTTGAGCGCAGGCGTACAAAGGTACGTCAAGCGAGAAAAAACGTTCATATCGCCGTTATCGCCAATCAGAATCAGTCGAGGAAGTCTTTGAGACGTTTACTTCTGCTCGGGTGGCGAAGCTTGCGGAGTGCTTTGGCTTCAATCTGGCGGATTCTTTCACGGGTTACGCCGAATTCGCTGCCAACCTCTTCAAGGGTGTGAGGATGTCCGTCCTCAAGACCGAAACGCAGAGCAAGAACCTTTGCTTCTCTGGGCGTAAGGGTGCGGAGAACGTCGTTGAGCTGCTCTTTGAGAAGGAGCATTGAAGCTGCATCTGCAGGTGCGGGAGCATCGTCATCGGGAATAAAGTCGCCAAGGTGGCTGTCCTCTTCTTCGCCGATGGGTGTTTCAAGCGAAACAGGCTCCTGAGCAACACGCAGAATTTCACGAACCTTATCAACAGGCATATCAAGCTCTGCGGCAATTTCTTCAGCCGTCGGGTCTCTGCCGTTTTTATGGAGCAGCTGGCTGTTTGTCTTTTTAACCTTGTTGATGGTTTCAACCATATGAACGGGAATACGGATTGTTCTTGCCTGGTCGGCAATGGCTCTTGTGATAGCCTGTCTTATCCACCACGTTGCATAGGTTGAGAACTTGAAGCCCTTTGTGTAGTCGAATTTGTCAACAGCCTTGATAAGACCGAGGTTACCTTCCTGAATGAGGTCAAGGAACTGCATACCTCTGCCCACGTATCTTTTTGCAATGCTTACAACAAGACGCAGGTTTGCCTCTGCAAGACGCTGCTTTGCCTGCTTATCGTTATCCGAAATACGGATTGCAAGCTCGATTTCTTCTTCAGCGGTCAGAAGCGGCACTCTGCCGATTTCTTTAAGATAAACCTTAACGGGGTCGTCGATATTCGTTCCCCTGTCGTCGGTGCCGCCGATATCAAGAGCTTTGGGGATATCAACGTCAAAATTTTCAATAGCTGCGCTTGAAAGGTCATCAATAATCTCAATATTGTTGCTTTCAAGTGTTTCATAGAGCTTGTCCAGCTCTTCGATATCGAGGTCCATCTCGATAATAACCGCATCGATTTCCTGCGTTGTCAGCTTGCCCGAAGCCTTACCTTTGTCAACCAACGCTTTGAAAGGGGTTTTCTTCTCTGTTCCTTCCATTACACTCACATCCTTATGTTAATTTTTCTTAAACAGCTTCAAATATTCCTCATCGCTCATAGACGAGGTATCCGTAATTTTTGGAGCGGCCTTTTCTTTGAGCACGTTTATGCAGTCCTCACACTCTTTGATTGTGTTGTTCAAGGAGCTTGAAGAAATAAATATGCGCGTTACGCTGTCCATTTCTTCGGGACTGAAATGCTGCGCAAACTGGCTCAGCTCCGCATCAACGCCTGCCTCAAGCTTATCCACAAGGCACTGATAAAGCCTGCGGTTGAATGCGGTCACAAAATCATCGGCAGAAAGTCTGTCTTTAAGTTTTTTATAAAAATCGGGGTTGCGCATAAAAGAGGAAATCAAGGTTTCCTCCGCCTTTGCCGCCCTGATATTTTTTGCTCTTTCAGGGTTGTTTTTATCTTCAAAGCTTTTTTCGAGCATATTATCCTGCTCTTTTTTGCGGCGTTCCTCATCGGAACGGCGAAGCTTTGCTTTTGCGGATTTTATCTGGGCATTTATGCTGTCAACATTGACTCCGAGCTCGTTTGAGAGCCTTGTTGCATAAATGTCGCACTCAATGCTGCCGCATTCGGCAAGCACCTGCGTTGCCGCCATAAGAAAACGCAGTTTGCCGTCATCGGTTGAAAGGTTATATTTCGCCCTTTCTTCAAGCAGTTTATATTCCGTTCGGTTTGCTGCGTTGCCCAGAAGCGAATCGAACCGCTCTTTGCCGTGCTTGCGTATGATTTCGTCGGCATCCTTGCCGCCTTCCATTTTAACAACACGCAGCTTGACGCCCGTTTTGCCGAGAACGCCCAGCGCTCTCTGCGTTGCCTTTTTGCCTGCTTCGTCATTATCGTAACAAATCAGTATTTCTTCGGCATAGCGTGAAAGCAGATTTGCCTGTTCGCTTGTGAAGGCTGTACCCAGACAGGCAATGGCGTTTGTGAAGCCTGCCTGATGCAACGCAATAACGTCCATATATCCTTCAACAAGAATAAGCTTGTTGTCGTTTGCGTTCTTTGCAAAATTCAGGGCAAAAACACCGTTGCTTTTCTTATAGACAAGGGTGTCGGAGGTGTTGATATATTTGGGCTTTGAGTCATCCATAACTCTGCCGCCGAAAGCAATAACGTTGCCCCGCAGGTCGATTATGGGAAACATAACCCTGTTTCTGAAATTATCGTAACAGCTCGTTCTGCCGTCCTTATCGGAACGCCTTGCAAGGTTTGCAAGCACCATTTCCTCGTCAGTGAAGCCTTTTTTGCGCAAATGTTCAATCAGCGCGCGCCATTCGTTCGGTGCATAGCCGAGACCGAAGCGGCGGATTGTGTTCATCGAAAGACCTCTGTTAAGGAAATACTCTAATGCAAAGCGGTTTTTTTCTTCCATAAGACAGGCGTTGAAAAATCTTGCCGCCTCTCTGTTTGCCGCAAGCAGACGCATTCTTTTTTTGGAAAGGGTATCGTCATAGCCGTCCTCGGGCATAGGCATACCTGCCATCTGCGCAACAGCTTTGACCGCTTCGATATAATCAAGATTATCTATTCTGCGGATAAAGCTTATAACGTCGCCGCCTGCGCCGCAGCCGAAGCAATAAAACGAACGGGTGTCGGGATAAACGGTGAACGAGGGCGTTTTTTCGTTGTGAAAGGGACAGAGACCGACAAGAGTTTTACCTCTGCGCTTGAGATTGACATAAGACGATATAACCTGGTCAATATCTATTTTATCCTGTAAATCCTGAATAAATCTTTCATTAAGCTTCAATCTCCGTCCTCCTTTCGTTTTTTATCTCTTTTTCTTTGCAATAATCATTGCCAGAGCGGCAGCCGCAACCAGACCGGCACAGATTCCGACCGCAAGCAAAACTTTTTTTGTTTCGCCGCCGTTGTCTTTTCCGTATTCTGCCTGAGCGGTTGTTTTTTCTGCCGCAGTTTTGTTTTCAACTGCTTTCTGCGTGGTGTTAAGCTCCGTGAGAAGAGAAAGCGGCTGAGTTGTTGATTCTTCAGATGTAACTGAAACGTCGGCGCTTGTTGATTCTGTTGCCGCAGTTGTTTCAGCTTTGGTTGTTACAACCCCTGTGGTTGCGGGTCCGGTTGTTGTTACGGGCTTTGCCGTTGTCGGCGGTGCCGTTACGGGCACGGTTGTTGTAACCTTTGTTTCGGGTACGGTTACAATTGCGGTGGTTGTTTCCGCAGGCTTTGAACTCTGCACAGACGGCGAAGATATGTTTTCTGTCTGAACTCCGTCAACACCGGGAACGGGAGCACCGTCAACCTTAACCAACGTATAAATATAATATGAGTCAGAAGGGCATTTCAGCTTTCTTTCAACGCCTGCCTGTCCCTCCCATATGGTGTTCTGCTCAAAAAGAGTTATGTAGCCGTCACTGTAGTCCTTGACGATTGCCCAATGGTCCTGTGTTGAACCGCGCATTTCTTTTGACACAAAGATAATGTCGCCTTTTTTCGGAGTTTTTGTTTTAACAAATTCATATCCGTCCGTCTGCGACGTGGGCGTATCGTTGGTATAGGGATAAATATCGATTCCGTAAGCCTCTTTATAGAACCTGATTATAAGCTCGCCGCAATGATAGCGGCTGTTGTCACTTTCGTTATACAGCGCAGACACTCCCATAAACGTATCTGCAACAAAATTTTCTCCTTCTATTTTCACCCACGTGCTGTTCGGCTTGATGTCATCATACCAATCGGCAGATGCGCTCTGCATAAAGCAAAAAAACAGAGTCAGAACACACGTGAGTTTAATAGCTGTTTCCTTTAAACTCATTTAAACATCCTTTTTTTCAAAAATCAAAATATATTGCTCAATTCGCTCCACGCCTTGGGGATATAAAGCTCATCGAACACTCTGACAGCGTACCTGTCGGTCATACCTGCTATAAAGTCGCAGGCTGCAACGCCGATTCCGTCACGCTCTGCAATTTCTTTGAACTGCGGCGGAAGGTTTTCGACCTTTTTTGCAAAATGATAATAAAGCTGCTGAACAAGGGCTACCGCCTTTTTTTCTTCGCTCTTGCAGGCGGGGTTTGTATAAACCTTAGCAAACATAAACGTGTGCAGTTCGTCAAATGCCTGCTGAATGCCCGATTCGAGCCTGATATCGTCATCGCTGTTGTTTATACAGCTCAGAACAAGGGTGTTGATTCTTGCGCTTTTCGACATACCCAGAACGTGGCGGATTGCAAGCGGAATATCGTCCTCGCTCATAATTCCCGCAATTGTCGCATCGTCAATATCGTGGTTTATGTAAGCGATTCTGTCGGCAAGGCGGACAATTCTGCCCTCAAGGGTTGCCGCCTGTTCGCCGTTTGTGTGGCGTTCAATTCCGTTACGCACTTCAAAAGTAAGGTTAAGACCCTTGCCGTCTTTTTCAAGCAGGTCAACAACTCGCAGGCTCTGCGCATAATGCTTGAAGCCGCCGGGGCAAACGTCGTTGAGCGCTCTCTCACCTGCGTGACCAAAGGGTGTGTGACCCAGATCGTGACCCAGCGCAATCGCCTCGGTAAGGTCGCAGTTAAGATTAAGTGCGCCTGCAATTGTTCTCGCAATCTGCGAAACCTCAAGGGTGTGGGTCAGACGGGTGCGGTAATGGTCGCCCTCAGGTGAAAGAAACACCTGGGTTTTGTGCTTGAGCCTTCTGAAAGAACTGGAATGAATTATTCTGTCACGGTCTCTCTGAAAAGCCGTTCTTATGGGGCATTCTTCTTCGGGAATAAGTCTGCCCTTGCTTTCGCCGGCAAGAGCCGCTTTGGGAGATAAGGTTTCTTTTTCCCTCAAGCAGGTGCTTTCTCTGATAGTATTCATCATTTTCACCCCTTCAATAGCTATATACGCACAAAACGGGTCGATTCCTGCATAAATATTGTGAACAAATTGTGAACTTTATATAATATATATGATTACAGAGCTGACTCACGTGGTGAGTCAGCTCCAATCAGTCCATATCAGCAAAAAACTCGTCGGTTTTTTCAGCCTTATACCTGCCGTTGCTCACGTCAATAAGCTTTGCGTTGAAGCCGTCAATGATTTCAAGCGGCATTCTGAAAATGAGGGTAACGTTATCCTCAAATATTGTATCCTCAATTATTCCGCCGTTTTCGGGTACAAGCGAAGAAAGCTTGCCGTAAAAATAATAGTCACAGGTTACCCTGAGTCTGCCGCACATTGCGCGGGTGACAATTCCGCCTGCGGCAACGGCGATTGAAGCGGAATGGGAATAAGCTCTTACAAGACCGCCTGCGCCGAGCATAATTCCGCCGAAATAACGGGTAACAACCACGGCGCAATCCGTGACACCTGTTTTTTCAAGCACGTCAAGGGTCGGAATACCTGCCGTACCCTGTGGCTCGCCGTCGTCGGAATAGCGCTTGACACCGCCCTCACGCAGAATATAGGCATAAACGTTATGGGTTGCGTCCCAATGCTTTTTGCTGACCTCGGCAATAAAAGCGAGCGCCTCTTCCTGCGTTGTGACAGGCTTGATGTGACCGATAAAGCGTGACTTTTTGACTATGTATTCGTCCTTTGCTTCGGTTCTTATTGTTTTGTAGCTGTTTTTATTCATATACTACAACACTCCAAAAGAAAAGCAAAGCGGCGCACTGCTGCGCCGCTGAATTTGCTCTTATTTGTTGTTAAGATTGAAACGCTTGTTGAAGCGATCAACACGTCCGCCTGTATCAACAAGCTTCTGCTTACCGGTATAGAACGGATGGCACTTTGAGCAGATATCAACACGAAGATTTTCTTTTGTTGAGCCGGTTTCGATAACTTCACCGCAAGCGCAACGGATTGTTGTCTGCTTATAGTTGGGATGGATACCTTCCTTCATTGATGTTCACCTCTTTCAGATAGAGTGGCGGGAATAATCCAAACTGTGTTTTTTATCGGATGCTTTCCGCCTTTTCTTCGTTAAAATACTCGCAAATCCGCAAAGGGATTTGCTCCGTTTTGTGCCTTGACAAGCCGAAAATCCTCTCGATAAAAAATCTTCGACCTGAAAGCGAAAGATTTTTAAATGATTTTTGGCTGTTGAGTGAGCAGGAAGGCTATCGCCTTTCAATCACGAAACACCGAAAAGCATTAAAAAGAATCGCTTTCAGGCATAGTTCGGATTACTCCCGACACTCTCATAAACATAACGAAACGATTTTAGCATAACGGATTCAAAAATGCAAGTGTTTTTTCAAAATTTTTCGTTTCAGTATATATTTTAATGAAAAATAACGGTTATTACTTCTGTGAAGCTTCCAAAGCTTGTGCAACATCGGCAATAATATCGTCAACGTGTTCAATACCGACCGAAAGACGGATAAGGTCGTCGGAAATACCGCAGGCAATAAGCTCTTCGGAAGTGAGCTGGCGGTGAGTTGTGCTTGCAGGATGCAGGCAGCAGGTTCTTGCGTCGGCAACGTGGGTTGCGATTTCGGCAATCTGAAGGCTGTCCATAAACTTGGTTGCAGCGTCTCTGCCGCCCTTGATGCGGAAAGAAATTACGCCGCTGGTGCCGTTGGGCATATACTTCTGAGCAAGCTCATAACCCTTGCTGCCCTCCATACCGGGATAGGTAACCTCAACGGCATAGCCGCTGTCTTTGATATACTTTGCAACCTTTGATGCGTTATAGCAATGTCTTTCAACACGAAGGGGCAGAGTTTCAAGACCGATGTTGAGCAGGAATGCGTTGAAGGGTGAGGGAATTGAACCGAGGTCACGCATAAGCTGGGCAGTTGCTTTTGTAATATAAGCAAGCTTGCCGAAACGCTCCGTGTATGTGATACCGTGGTAAGAATCGTCGGGAGTTGTGAGACCGGGGAACTTATCGTTCTGTGTCCAGTCAAAGTTACCGCTGTCAACGATTACGCCGCCAACGCTTGTTGCGTGACCGTCCATATATTTGGTTGTGGAGTGGATAACGATATCCGCGCCGAATTCAAAGGGACGGCAGTTAACGGGTGTGGGGAAAGTATTGTCGATGATGAGCGGAACGCCGTGAGCGTGTGCGGCATCGGCAAAGGTTTCGATATCAAGCACTTCAAGAGCAGGGTTTGAAAGGCTTTCTGCAAAAACAGCCTTTGTGTTGGGCTTGAAAGCCGCTTCAAGCTCTTCTCTTGTTGCCTGAGGACTTACGAAAGTAAAGTCAATGCCGAGCTTTCTCATTGTAACGTTGAAAAGATTGAAAGTGCCGCCGTAAATCTTTGCGGAGCTGATAACGTGGTCGCCTGCCTGTGCAACGTTGAAAACCGAATAGAACGATGCAGCCTGACCCGAAGAGGTAAGCATTGCGCCGACACCGCCTTCAAGAGCGGCGATTTTTGCGGCAACGGCATCGTTTGTGGGGTTCTGCAGACGGGTGTAGAAATAACCCGAAGCTTCAAGGTCAAAAAGCTTGCCCATCTCAACGCTTGAATCATATTTATAGGTTGTGCTCTGATAAATGGGAAGCTGACGGGGTTCACCGTTTTTGGGTGAATAGCCGCTTAAAATACATTTTGTATTAATTTTATAATCCATCTTATTTTACCTCCAGAAATTCTTTCATAAGTCCGGGTCCGAAATCAACAAAATCGCCTGTTGCTTCGGCTGTTTTTTCGTTTATCGATTCAACGCCGCTGTCCTTTTCGCCGTTCTTATGGTAAATCATAAAGGGTACGGGGTCGCTTGCGTGAGTCTGTGTGACAATGGGTGTGGGGTGGTCGGGCAGAATCATAACCTTGTAATCATCGCCGCAGCCGTTGAGATAATCAAGAATTATCGGCAGAACCTTTTCGTCGATAAGCTCAATTGCTCTGATTTTGTTTTCGGGTTCGTTTCTGTGACCGCATTCGTCGGGAGCTTCAATGTGAATATAAACAAGGTCTGCGCCGTTTTTCCATTCTTCAACGGCGGCGTTTGCCTTGCCCTCAAAGTTTGTGTCAATATAGCCTGTTGCACCCTCAACCTCGGGTGTGTTCATACCTGCGCAGATGCCGATGCCCTTGAGCAGGTCAACCGCAGAAACAATACTGCCCTTTACGCCGTATGTCTGCTCAAAGTTTGAAAGTGCAGGCTTGCTGCCCTCGCCCCAGAGCCAGATTGAGTTTGCGGGAGCCTTGCCCTCGGCAACTCTTTTCTGATTAACGGGGTGGTCTTTGAGGAAAGAATAGCTTTCTTTCATCATTGCAACAAGCTTTTCGGCGTTGGGTGAGGTTGAAAGATATTCGCCGATAACTCTGCCCGAAATATCGTGGGGCGGAGTCATTTTGCCGAGCTCGGTTGTACCGCCGTGATGAATAAGGCAATGGCGGTAGCTTACGCCGCTGTAAAATGCGAATTCATCGTTGCCGAAATGCTCCTGAACGGTTTTGATAATCTCTGCCGCCTCTGCGGTTGAGATATCGCCTGCGGAGTAATCGAGCATTGTTTTGTCGTCATAATTTTCTTCGTCGCTGAGGGTTACGATGTTGCAACGCAGAGCAACGTCATCGTCAGCCATTTTAACGCCGATGCTGACAGCTTCAAGCGGTGAACGGCCCGTGTAGCAGATTTTGGGGTCATAGCCGAGCACGCTGAGGTTGGCAACGTCGCTGCCGGGTTTAAGACCGTCGGCAACGGTGCGGACAAGACCTACCCTGCCCTTCTGAGCCATAGCGTCAAAAAGAGGTTTTTTTGCAAGCTCCATCGGAGTTTTACCGCCGAGAGCAGGAACGGCATAGTCAGCCATTCCGTCATAAAGAACTACTGCATATTTCATTTATATCATACTACCTTTCTGAATTTAGGTATTGTTTTTTGTTTGTAGGGGACGGCGACCCGACGTACATTGATATAACCAAAAGATTTGTCAATAATCGTCGCCTTTGCCGATTACCCATTTAAAAGGATTTTCTTCAATATATACCCATACCTCTTCATATCCCTCAACAGAATTCACAACCCTGTCGTAGAATGAATCCTGCCATACGGAATATCCGATTTCTCTGGTAACCATCGTTTTGAAGGACCTGATAACGGTGAATAGTGTAGGGCGGGATGACCTCATCCCGCCGTCATCGCAAAGCGATGAATCAAACAGTAAAAGTAAGTGAATGTGGTTGGGCATAATCACATAATTTTCAACCTTTACACTTTTATATGTTTTTTCAATATTGAGAATATATTTCTCCGCAACTTTTCCGATTGAAGAAAGAATCGTTTGCGGCGGGATGAGGTCATCCCGCCCTACACTGACACGACCAAGCAAATGCTTCTTATCTTTAACACAGATTGTCACAAAGTAACAGCCATTTTGACCGTAATCATAATTTTTTAGCCTGGGGTGTTTTCTTGTCTTCAAATCCATAAATATCCTCTGCTCGATTTCACTTTCATCGCAATGCGATGACGGCGGGATGAGGGCATCCTGCCCTACAGACTCACTTTTTTACTATCAATACCCGTTTATTTCTTTCCTTTGCATTGCGCCGAGGATTTTTTCGCGGACATTGCCGTATTTTTTTTCGAGTGAACTCAAAAATTCTTTGACCTCCTGCCTTTCGGTTGTGCCGTCGGCAGGGCATTTGCTTTTGACTACGGGCAGGTTTTCTTTTCTGGCAACCCTTGCGCAGTCGCTCTCTCTTGCAAATATCATCGGTCTTATCATATAAATATCTTTTCTTGAAAGATAGGTTACGGGCATAAAGCAATCAAGCGTGCCGCCGTTGAACAGGTTCATTATAAACGTTTCGGCAACGTCGTCAAGATGATGCCCGAGAGCAATTTTGTTGCAGCCTGCCGCTTTTGCTGCATCGTGAAGCGCTCCCCTGCGCATTCTGGCGCAAAGGCTGCAGGGATTTGATTCTTTTCTGATATCAAAAATAACCTCCGCAAGCTGTGTCCGTTTTATAATATATTCAACGTCAAGCCTTTTGCAAAGCTCCTCAATTTCGGAATAATCGGCATCCTCGCCGCCGAAACGGGGGTCAAGCGTGATTGCAACAAGCTCGAATTTTGCAGGGTAAAAAATGCGCAGATTCGCCATCGCCGCAAGAAGCGCCATCGAATCCTTGCCGCCCGAAACACCGACGGCAATTCTGTCGCCGTCTTTTATCATATCGTATTGCTGGCAGGCGGAACGCATATAGCTTAAAAGTTTTTGCATATTTCCACCTTATTCTATCGTAACAGGCTCAATGCCAAGCACCTTGCCTGTTTTGTTTTCTATTTCAAAAATACAACCGTTCATCATACATTCGCCCTCTGCGGTGTCAAACCTTGCAGGCATACTTGTTCTGAGCCATTCGATTGAAATTTCGGGCTTGACGCCGAGAACGGAAAACTTGGGTCCCGTCATACCGATATCGGTAATATAAGCCGTACCCTTGGGCATTATATGTGCGTCGGCGGTCATAACGTGGGTATGCGTGCCGAAAACGGCGCTCACTCTGCCGTCAAGATAATAGCCGAGCGCTTTTTTCTCTGCCGTTGCCTCTGCGTGAAAATCAACAAGAATGATTCTGCAGTCCGAAAGCTTGGGCAGAATTTCATCAACAACGGCAAACGGACTGTCGCACCTGTCCATATAAACGTTGCCCATAAGGTTGATAACGCCGACCTTGGCAAAACCCATATCAATAACCGCCCAGCCTTTGCCGGGGTTGTTTTTGTTGAAATTTGCAGGTCTGATGATGCAATCGCTCTCATCGAGCAAATCGTACATCTCACGGCGGCGGTAAACGTGATTGCCCGTTGTTAAAAAATCAACGCCGCTGTCAAAAAGATATTGCGCCGAAAAAGGAGTTATACCGTTGCCGACTGCCGAATTTTCACCGTTTGCGATACAAAGGTCTATGCCCTTGACCTTTTTGAACGAAGGCAGAGCACTGCGCAGAAATTCACAGCCTTTTGACGAAACAACGTCACCGATAACAAGAATATTCATTATAACTCCTTAAGTGATAAAAACTTATTTAAAAGCAAGCAAGGGACTGCAACAGCAGCCCCTTGGAATAATTATTTTGCGAAATCGATGGATCTGCTTTCTCTGATAAGATGAACTTTAATCTGACCGGGATATTCCATGCTTTCTTCAATCTTCTTTGCAACATCACGGGCAAGAAGAACCATCTTGTCATCATTAACAATTTCGGGCTTGACCATAATGCGGACTTCGCGGCCTGCCTGAATTGCAAACGAACGCTCAACACCCTCGAACGAGGTTGCGATTTCTTCAAGCTTTTCAAGGCGCTTGATATAATTCTGAACATCTTCACGTCTTGCGCCGGGTCTTGCAGCCGAAATAGCGTCGGCAGCCTGAACAAGGCAGGCAACAAGAGTTTTTGCTTCAACCTCACCGTGGTGAGCCTTGATTGCGTGAAGAACGTTTTCGTTTTCTTTATATCTCTTTGCAAATTCAACGCCGAGATCAACGTGTGAGCCTTCCATTTCGTGGTCAAGAGCCTTACCGATATCGTGAAGCAAGCCTGCTCTTTTTGCCATCTTAACGTCGGTGCCAAGTTCCGAAGCCATAAGACCTGCAATGTAGGATACTTCAAGAGAATGGTTAAGTACGTTCTGACCGTAGCTTGTTCTGTAACGAAGCTTACCGATAAGCTTAACGATTTCGGGATGAACACTGTTGACACCTGCATCGATAAGAGCGTGTTCACCGGTCTGCTTGATGGTCTGCTCAACCTCACGCTTTGCCTTTTCATACATCTCTTCGATTCTGGTGGGATGAATTCTGCCGTCGGCAATAAGCTTTTCAAGCGTGAGCCTTGCAATTTCTCTGCGAACGGGATCAAAGCTTGAAACGGTAATTGCTTCGGGAGTATCGTCAATGATAAGGTCAACGCCTGTTATCATTTCAAGAGTTCTTACGTTTCTGCCCTCTCTGCCGATAATTCTGCCCTTCATTTCGTCATTGGGCAGAGCAACAACGGAAACCGTTGCTTCGGCAGCGTGGTCAGCGGCGCAGCGCTGAATTGCCGTTGTGATGATTTCTCTTGCGAGCTGGTCGCAATCATCCTTTGTTTTCTGTTCATACTCCTGAATCCTGATTGCCTTTTCGTGGTCAAGATCTTCATCAAGAGATTTGAGGATATACTCTTTTGCCTGTTCCTTTGTGAAGCCTGAAATTCTTTCAAGCATATCGAACTGGCTCTTTTTGATGCTTTCAACTTCTTCAAGGCGTTCTTCCGCAGCCTTGATTTTGCCGTTGAGAACCTCTTCTTTCTTTTCGAGGTTATCGCTCTTTTTGTCAAGAGTTTCTTCTTTCTGGGTTATGCGGCGTTCCATACGCTGCACTTCGTTGCGTCTTTCACGCAGTTCTTTTTCTGTTTCTGATCTCTGCTTATGGATTTCGTCCTTAGCTTCGAGAATAGCTTCCTTCTTTTTTGCTTCTGCCGTTGCAATGGCGTCGCTGACAATTTTGTTTGCTTCCTGTTCAGCGGAGCCGATTGCGGCTTCAGCAACCTTCTTCCTATGTAAACCGCCGAGTATAAAGAACACAACTGCTCCGATTGCAAAAGCTACAGCGGCAATAAGAATAGTTATAGCTGTGTTGTCTATGCGAATTCCTCCTTTTCAGTTTATTTGCAGCATTCGCAGGCTGCATAAAATTGGGTTGCGGCACTTGCCGCAGAACGATAAAAACTATCGGTTAAACTCAATAAATGGTGTTTCGGAGCTCAAAAAAGCTCCTCTTGGCACAAAATAACACCATTGTATTAATAGTATACTTTTAACATCATATTGTCAAGTTTTTTTATCTGTTTTTTATTAAATTTCTATTGACTTTGTCAAATGACGGTGATAATATGAATTATAACAATAATAAATCGTTGAAGCAGAAGGCTGTTTGCAACGGCGTTTTTTCAGAGAGCCGCCCCTTGGCTGTGAAGGCGGCAAAACTCCGCATTCAGTTACCGCCTGCCGAGAGCCGCAAACCAATGCGCGCCGTATCAGCTGCGTTAAGGCTGTTGAGAGCCGAGTTTTTTCTTCGGAATTACGGGTGGAACCGTGGAGCTTATTATGCTTCATCCTGTTTTTTGCAGGGTGAAGCTTTTTTATTTGTTCTGTAGGGGGCGGCGACCCCGACGCCCCGCAGACTCAGCAAAAACCGAATTTCAACAACAATTTTGTAAATATTCAGAAAGGACTGATTAAGTATGATAAAAGTAACACTCAAAGGCGGCGTCGTTAAGGAATATGCAAACGGCACAACCGCAATGGAAATCACAAAGGAACTCGGCATGGGTCTTTACAAGGCTGCCTGCGCTTGCCGCATCAACGGCAAGGTTGCCGACCTGAGAACAGCTCTCAACGAGGACTGCGAACTTGAAATCGTTACATTCGACGATGCTGACGGCAAATATGCTTTCCGTCACACCGCTTCCCACATTCTTGCACAGGCCGTTAAAAGACTCTATCCTTCTGCAAAGCTTGCTATCGGCCCCGCAATCGAAAACGGCTTCTATTATGATTTTGACGTTGACGTACCCTTCACTCCTGAAGTTCTTGAAAAAATCGAGGCAGAGATGAAGAAAATCGTCAAAGAGGGTCTGCCCCTTGAAAAATATGAGCTTGACCCCGAGGATGCCATCAAGATGATGGAAGAAAAGGGCGAGCCTTTCAAGGTTGAACTTATCAAAGAGCATTCCGACAAGGGCGAAAAGATTTCATTCTATAAGCAGGGCGAGTTTGACGAGCTTTGCGCAGGTCCCCATATTCCCGACACAAGCAGAGTCAAGGCTTTCAAGCTGACCTCCTGCACGGGCGCTTACTGGAGAGGCGACTCAAACAACAAGATGCTTCAGAGAGTTTACGGCACGGCTTTTACAAAGAAAGAGGACCTTGAAGCTCATCTTGAAGCTATCGAAGAAGCAAAGAAGCGTGACCACAACAAAATCGGCAGAGAGCTCGGCTATTTCACAACCGTTGATTCAATCGGTCAGGGTCTGCCCATTCTTATGCCCAAGGGTGCAAGAGTCATTCAGCTTCTTCAGCGCTGGGTTGAGGACGTTGAACAGGCAAACGGCTATCTTCTCACAAAAACTCCTCTTATGGCCAAGAGAGACCTTTACAGAATTTCAGGTCACTGGGACCACTACCTTGACGGTATGTTCGTTATCGGCGACCCCAACGACGAAGAAAAAGAATGCCTTGCAATGCGTCCGATGACCTGTCCTTTCCAGTATCAGGTTTATCTCAACAGCGCAAGAAGCTACCGTGACCTTCCCATGCGTCTGGGCGAAACTTCAACACTTTTCCGCAACGAGGATTCGGGCGAAATGCACGGTCTTA
The DNA here is from genome assembly GCA_017938985.1 of Clostridia bacterium. Taxonomy (GTDB): domain Bacteria; phylum Bacillota; class Clostridia; order Oscillospirales; family Acutalibacteraceae; genus CAG-177. Next base: position 18,962 of record JAGBAK010000124.1, on the reverse strand, counting down.
TCCGTGTCCGCCAGTTCACAATTTCAGAGGGTCACCTTGTTCTCAGACCCGACCAGCTTGAAGAAGAATTTAAGGGCTGCCTTAACCTTTGCAAATATTTCCTGAGCACAGTCGGTATGCTTGACAAGTGCACGTTCCGCTTCTCACAGTGGGATCCCGCAAACACAAAGAAATATGAAGGCACAGCCGAGCAGTGGAACGCCGCTCAGGAAACAATGGGTAAAATCCTTGATAACCTCGGCGTTGATTACACAATCGGCATTGACGAAGCAGCATTCTACGGTCCGAAGCTTGACATTCAGTTCAAGAACGTTTTCGGCAAAGAGGATACAATCGTTACAATCCAGATTGATATGCTTCTTGCAGAAAAGTTCGGTATGTATTACGTTGATACGGACGGTCAGAAGAAGCTTCCCTATATCATCCACAGAACAAGCCTCGGCTGCTACGAAAGAACTCTTGCATATCTGCTTGAAACCTTTGCGGGCGCACTGCCTCTCTGGCTTTCACCCGAGCAGGTAAGACTTCTTCCCATTGCCGACAGACATCACGCTTATGCAAAGGAAGTTGCCGCAAAGCTTGAAGCTATGGGTATGCGAGTTTCCGTTGACGACAGAAGCGAAAAAATCGGCTATAAAATCCGTGAAGCTCAGCTCGAAAAGATTCCCTATATGCTGCTTGTCGGCGACAAGGAAATCGAGGACGGCGCAGTTTCAATCCGCAAGAGAGGCGAAGGCGACATCGGCGCAAAGAGCGTTGACGAATTCGCACAGAGCGCACTTGCAGACATCGCAACAAAAGTTATCTGGTAAAAAAGTAAGACCTCAAAGGGTAAAACCTTTGGGGTCTTTGGTTTTAAATTTAATCGGTTTTACAGTCTGAAGGCAACACTTGATTGTTTATCCGACAGTGCAGGGTCAGACCTCAGTTTATATACGTTTTCGGGACGGCGCAGAGTCCGTCCCCTACGTTGATTATCTTTATGCACAAAACACGTCATCAGCGTCAACGGCATCATCTGCCGCAGGCAAATTTCATTAAAAATTCCGTGTCTGTCCGTTTTTAGTTCAGGTTTTTACTTTTCATTGTTCTGTTTGGCGGTGTTGATGGAGGCGATGAGCATACGGCGGATTGTGCCGCATTGATTATACAAATCGGCAGCGATATCTCTACTCACTATATCGGACTTTACAAACAGCTCCAACCAATACTCCGTTTCATAGCATTCCTTCAAAGAAATCTGCAACTTTGCGATAAAATCAGATTTTCCGTGAGCATAATTCGCTTCTCGGATATTTGCGCCAATAGAAGTGGCAGAACGCTCCAGCTGATTAACAAGAGAATAATGCCCCCTGATTGTTTCACAGAGTTTTATGATTTTAACAGCGAAATCGGTCGAAAGCTCTCGAAGTTTGGACTCTGCCATATAAGCACCGCCTTTCTTCATATAATTATACCATAAGCGTTGTAACAGTTAAAGTGAAATATCCTTCAGATGTGAAATAATGACATACTGTCATTGTGAAATTTGACGCTTACGCATCAAGTGAAATAAAATAAATCCCCCACACCCGCAGGTATTTCACATTGCGAAGCAATATTTCACGCACAAAGTGCATTTCACAAATCCCAAAGGGATTTATTTCGTTGAAAAAGAAAAGACAAGTCTTTCGACTTGTCTTTCTTTTTCGTGGTGACCCGGACGGGACTCGAACCCGTGTTACCGCCGTGAAAGGGCGGTGTCTTAACCGCTTGACCACCGGGCCAATTATATGGTAGCGGCAGTTGGATTTGAACCCACGACCTACCGGGTATGAACCGGTTGCTCTAGCCACTGAGCTATGCCGCCATATCGTTGCGCTCTCTAAAGCGCCTGTTTATTATATTATATGATTTCCGATTTGTCAACACATTTTTTAAATTTTTTTCAAAATTTTTTTATTGCCGTTTTTTGTCGGAATTTTTTTGTTTTATGCAGAAAAAACACCCCTGTTCCGTCTTGATATGGCAAATTTCTTTTGCTATAATTATAAAGTAATATTTTAATTTGGAGGAATTCTTTATGAGATGTGCAATTTACGGTGCAGGCTCTCTCGGAACGGTTCTGGGCGCATATATGACAAAAAATGGTGCGCAGGTTGACCTTATCAACCGCAACAAGGCTCACGTTGCCGCCCTCAAAGAAAAAGGCGCAACAATCAGAGGCACTGTTGATATGAACGTTCCCGTCAGCGCTCTTACTCCCGACGAAATGAGCGGCACTTATGACGTTATTCTGCTTATGACAAAGCAGCTTCTTAACCCCGAGGTTGTAACCTTCCTCAAGCCTTACCTTGCCGATGACGGCGTTATCGTTACTCTTCAGAACGGTATTCCCGAACCCGGCATTGCAGAAATAGTCGGCAAAAACAGAACAATGGGCTGCACGGTTGAATGGGGCGCTTCGCTTGACGAACCCGGCGTTTGCACTCTCACCAGCGAACCCGAAAGCCTTTCGTTCCATATGGGCAAAATGGACGGCATCACCGATGCACAGTTCAACATGGTTAAAGAGCTTCTTGAAAAAATGTGCCCCGTTCATTTTGAAGAAAACCTTATCGGCGCAAGATGGTCAAAGCTCCTCATCAACGCAACCTATTCAGGTCTGGGCACCGTTGTGGGCGGCTGCTTCGGCGACGTTTCGGAAGTTAAGGATGCACGCAAAATTGCCGTTCGCTGCATGAAAGAGTGCATCGACGTCGGCCACGCAACAGGCGCGGAATTCGTTCCCGTTCAGGGCAAGGATATCACAAAGCTTTTCTATTATAAAGGAGCTCTCAAGCGTGCGTTTGCCGAATTCCTTGTTCCCATTGCAATGAAAAAGCACAGAGCCATTGTTCCCTCAATGCTTCAGGATATCCGCAACGGCAAACCCTGCGAGGTTGACGCTATCAACGGCGTTGTTTGCTATTGGGGCAAAAAATGCGGCGTTCCCACACCCATCAACGACAGAATCGTTGAAATCATCAAAAAAGAACAGGCAGGCGAACTCAAGCCGCAGGCTTCAAATATCAGATTCTTTGACGATCTTCTTTAATTCTTATGGAAAATATTAAAACAGGTTTAATTCTTGAAGGCGGCGCAATGCGAGGAATGTTCACCGCAGGCGTTACCGACGTTATGATGGAAAACGGCATAACCTTTGACGGCGCAATCGGCGTTTCTGCAGGTGCGGCATTCGGCTGCAACTACAAATCCAACCAGCCGGGCAGAGTTATACGCTATAACACCACCTATTGCCGTGACCCCAGATACGCAGGCTTGCGTTGCCTTATCAAAACAGGCAATTTTTACAGCGCCGAATTCTGCTACGTTGAAATTCCCACAAAGCTTGACCTTTTTGATGAAGAAACCTTTGTCAAAAACCCGATGGAATTTTACGTTGTCTGCACAGACATTGAAAAGGGCGAGGTTGTTTATCACAGGTGCGGCGACAACGAAAACGAGCTTGACTGGTTCAGGGCATCGGCTTCTCTGCCTCTTGCGGCAAAACCCGTTGAGGCTGACGGCAGAAAGCTTCTTGACGGCGGAATAATCGATTCCGTTCCGATTCAGTATTTTGAAAGCATCGGCTATAACAGAAACGTTATTCTTCTCACGCAGCCGAAAGGCTTTATAAAAGAAAAGAACAAGCTTGCTCCCATCATCAGACGTGCTCTTAAGCAATATCCCAAGGTTGCGGACCTGCTTGAGGTGCGCCACATTGAATATAACGAAACGCTGAAATATATTGAAGAGCGTGAAAAAAGCGGCGAAGTTCTTGTTATCAGACCGCCCGAACCGCTGGGTATCAAGCACACCTGCCGCGACCCCGAAGAGCTGCGCAGAGTTTATAACATCGGCAGAAAAACGGGCGAAGAAATGCTTGAGCAGATAAAGGCATTCACAACCAAATAAAACAACAAAGCTTGCAGAGGCTTCAAAAACCTTTGCAAGCTTTGTTACTTTGCGGACAGCCACAAGGGCTGTCCCTACGTTATAAACGTTCATAACGGGCGGCGAAACGCCGCCCCTACGCTGTTGCCACAGGTTTTGCAGCGTTATTCAATAACCTCTGCAGGGGACGGTCTCTGCGCCGTCCCGTTGGTTTACGGACAGACACGGAGGTCTGTCCCTACGTTTTTGTTTTAACGGTTGTGCAGGGGACGGGTCACCCGCCCCAAATGCAGACACATAATTCCGCGGAAAACTGAAAAAGCAAAAGCCTGCAACGGTTTTTTTCCGCTGCAAGCTTCTTTTTATCTGTTTCTTTTGTTATTTGCCCCGTGAGCAGGCTCATCAGAGAACATAGATGATGATGTCACGGTTACCCCAGTTATAGCACATATCTTCATTGTCAAGATAAAGGTCAACGTCTGTGTTGCCCATCTCAACAAATCCGCCTGTGTCAGCGGCGATGCAGTAGCCGTAAACATAGCTGCCGTCAGCAGAAACAATGTAAAGCTCCGTGCCGTAGGGATATTCATTGGGGTCAACAGCGATGTGACCGGGCATAGGCTTTCTGCCCGATGCCGTTGCAGGGTCGCCTGTATAAGCTGTTGCCTTTGCGCTTACCTTGCTCTTGTAATTCTTGGGAAGTCCGTTTTCATCAAGTTCAAGGTCGTCGGGTACGCTGAGCTCCGAAATGGGAGCGGTTGTGTTTTTATAAGCTGAAAGAGTTTCAACCTTCTTTGTGCCTACGGTGATAACCTCATCAACGGGTTCTTTGACAATTTCTTCTCTTTCAAGAGTTCTGTCAACGTAAACGCCGTCAACATATTTTTCGGTGTAGGTATAAAGCTTTTCGCCGTCAACGCCCTTTGTTGTTACCTTCTTTTCACCAACGTAGAGGCTTGAATCTTCAACTCTCTTTGTTTCGTATTCAATTGAATCTGTTTCGGTTGCGATTCTGAACGTTACTCTCTGAATCTCGATGTGTGTGTAATCTGTGAGTTCGGTTTCAAGAGAAGGAGTAACAATATCGTTTTCGCCAAGAACAATTCCTGCTGCTTCAAGAGCATCCGCAACAGTGCCGCCCGTGAGCGAAAGGGTTACGGCGTTGCCGTCATATTCAATGCCGACGCCGAAAGCTCTGTCGATATTGACAAGCATTCCGTCATAAACGGGAGTTTCAATGCCGGTATCAATAACGTCACCGTCAAGAATTGTGATTTCATTCTGAGCCAGCATATCGTCAAGTGTTTCATCATAACCGACGTAGTAACCAATAAGGTCGTTATCAACAATTCTTACAACCTTGGCTCTGTCAATTACGATTGTGCCGCCGTTGGTTTCGTTATAATCGTCAAGAATAAGCTCGTCATTGGCGTTGAGCTCAATGCCTGCAGCGGCGATAACGTCGGCAGGAGCCGTGCTTTTAACCGAAACCGAAACGGTGTTTTCTCCGTCAACAACATTTACCGCAACGTAATCGTTTGCCGTTGCAAACGCATTAACGGTAACTGAACACACAAAAACAGCGGCAAAAACCGATGTCAGAATGCGGAAACTCTTTTTATGTGATTCTGTTGCTTCGGAGCGCAGTTTCTTAAACATAAAAATTCTCCTTAAAGTGTTACTTGGGTAATCTTATCAGTTATTTTTGGTCTGTCTGAAACGAGCAATTGCCGTGTAAAAAGCGGTAATCGTCAGAGGCATTCCTCGATTTCCTTTTGCAACGCTTGCTATTATATTGACAAAAGTTTTATTTGTCAAATTTTTTGAGATTGATTTTTTGTCTACTTTGCACAACTCAATTGACAATTTTTTACAATTAAGCCTGTAACCTCGTGTTGCCTCGGGGTGGTTTTTGTCAATTTTTGTCAATTTTTTTGTAGAAAACAGAAAAAGTTACAAAGTGGTTACAAAAGGGTAAAAATAGGTTACATTATTCTAAATCAGAATATTAATTTGGTATTTTAAAGCGTTTTTTTGCACCTTTATTTTACCGTTTATTCTATTATTACCCATTTTTGCCTCAAAATAACCGATTTTGCAGAAATCTTTACCTTTGTTAATTCTTATGCCTCAAAAAGAGCTGTTATGAGTGTAACTTTTTTGTAACCTTTTTGTAACAAAACACCCCAACCTCTGAAAAGAGATTGGGGTGCAGTTTTCATAATTAACCGCTATATATATTATAATAATATATTAATATACATTATATATGTGTTTTCATTCGACAATTTCCTGCGCAAAACCGTTTTCTTTGCGCATCAGATATACCTTGCCGCCATCGTTGCCGCACATTGTTGTAACCTTTCCGTTATCCCAGATATAAGCCGCGCCGTTTTCAAGCGCAAGACCCGAAACGTTTCGGGTTCTGACGGCATCACTGAAGCTCTGCCAGTAACCGCTTTCATAGTGCGGACAGTTGCAATAGGGCAGCAGACCAAGGCAGTCAACAAACATAAATTCGTGGTTTTCGCCGCAATCGTCATAACCTTCGGCAAACCAGCACATTGAACCCGAGCTGTAGCCCGAAAGAATGATACCCTTTTCAAAAGCTTTTCTGAAAGCGACGTCTGCGCCCGTCTTTTTCCAGGTATCCATCAAAAACTTCAGGTTGCCGCCGCCCGCATAAACGATATCGCAGGCGAGAATTGCGTTTTCTATGTCAGAATAAGTCAGACTTTCATCCGTCAGAAGCAAGGGTGAAACTGTTGCCCCGAGCTTTTCAAAAAGTGCAAATATATCCTCGTCGCCCTCCATATCGTCAAAGCCTGCCGTCGGCACAAAAAGCACCTTGGGATTCTTTTTGCCGCAAAGCTCAACAATCTTTTCAAAAATCGGCATAACCTCTTCGTCGCTGTATCTGCCGCCGCCTATTCCGATAATAACACCCATATCAGAACCTCCGTTTCAAATTCTGAAAGAATTGTACCACACGGCAAATAATTCGTCAATTATGTTGACTTTTTCCGCACTTGGGGTTACCATTGAATTATACTCAACGGGAGGTATATATTAATGTATAATCAAAAACTCTGCCTCGGCATAATCGAAGGCTTTGACATTCCGTATTCCGAACAAATAAAGCTTATGAAAAATTCAGGCTTTGAAGCATTTTTTATTGACGACTGCAAAAGACACGCACCCGTTGAGGAGCTTGTTGCGCTTTCAAAAGAGCTGGAAATGGAAATCCCCTCTTATCACGCCCCGTTCAACAAAAGCGACGACCTGTGGAACCCCGACGAAATAGGCGAAAAGGGCAAAAACGAGCTGCTTGAGTGCCTTGAAATCTGTTCCGAACACGAAATACCCGTTATGGTCACGCACGCTTTTATTGGCTATGACAATGATTTTGTCAGCATTGAAGCAGGCATTGAGCGCTACGGTGCGGTTGCAAAAAGAGCAGGCGAGCTCGGCGTCAGGCTTGCACTCGAAAACACAGAGGGCGACGAATATCTTGCCGTTCTTTTCGATGCGCTCAGAAGCGAAAAAAGCGTCGGCTTCTGCTGGGATACAGGTCACGAGCTTTGCTACAACTACGGCAAGGATATGTGCTCGCTTTACGGCGACAGGCTCATCTGCACCCATCTGAACGATAACCTCGGAGTGAGCGATTTCGGCGGTGTGCGCACTTATCACGATGATTTGCATTTGCTCCCCTTTGACGGAATAACGGACTGGGATTCCGTTGCAAAAAGGCTTGTTGCCGCTGACTATACCGCTCCGCTTTCGTTTGAACTGAGCATTCAAAGCAAGCCGAACCGCTTCGATAACCACCCCTATGCGGCTATGAAACCCGAAATCTATTTTGCGCAGGCATATAACAGAGCGTGCAGAGTTGCCGCCCTGAAATTGAAATATGAAAGAGAGGCAAAGTAAAATGAGCGAAAACAATCAGAAGCTTTCAACAAAAGAAAACATAATTCAGGTAATCAAATTCGCACTGTTTTCGGCATCGGCAGGCATAATTCAGATTGGTTCTTTTACCTTGCTTATGGAGGTTTTCCATCTCGGCAACACCTGGTCATATCTGATTTCTCTGACACTTTCGGTGCTCTGGAATTTCACCTTCAACAGAAAATTCACCTTTAAATCGGCAAGCAACATTCCCGTTGCAATGCTCAAGGTTGCGCTTTTTTATTGCGTTTTCGCTCCCCTTTCAACCTGGTGGACTCACGCTCTTACCGATCACCTCAACGCATACGTTATTGAAATCGGCACAATGGCAATAAACCTTGTTACCGAATATCTCTACTGCCGTTTCTTTGTTTACAGAAACTCAATGAATACCAATCAGAAGCAGTAAAAAGTTTTTTCGGGACGGGTGACCCGTCCCCTACAGGATTTATTGAACAGCACCGCAAACCGCGGCAACTGCGTAGGGGCGACGTTTCATCGCCCGTCAACAAACAGCTATATTGCAACCGTGTAGGGCGGGATGCCCACATCCCGCCGTTTAACGTCAGACACAATCAGCGGCGGCTTGAGGGCAAGCCGCCCTACTCTGTGTTTTATCAGACAGTCACAATGGCTGTCCCTGCATAATAATAACATCTGTTATATCACGTTTATCATCTTAACAAAAACAGGCTCACAGCTGATATTGCTGCAAGCCTGTTATTTTTTTAATACCAGAGGAAGCCGAGAAGCAGAATCATTATAATCAACTGCCACCACGAATACGTTACGTTAACGTTGAATTCGTCCGTGAATCCCTCGTAGCTGACCTCGATTGTGTGTGTGCCCGTTTTGTTAAGCTCGGTTTGGGACACCTTGTAGCCGCTTGTCACCGTGCCTGTTGAGCCGTCGGAATATTCAACAAGAAGAACCATACCCTTGGTTGAAAGCGTTGATTTATAGAAATAATCCACCTTATCGGGATATTTCTGAATCTGCATACCCACAACGGTCTTTGTTGCTGCAGGTGAAACGGTGATATTGAAAGTTGCGGTTTTGCCCTTATATTTTACGGTAACGGTCTTTGTGCCGCTGCCTGCGGCATACTGCGTGTCAAGCTCAAAGCCGCTTGTAACGATTGCCGTTGTGCCGTCGCTGTAATTGACGTTAAGCACCATACCTGCGGTGTTTATCTTTTCGCCTGCGGTGTAGCTCGTTTTTGTGGGATTTGTTTTGACTGAAATTGAAACAACCGTTCTTTCGGGTTCTACGCCCTCAAGCTCATAAGCAATTCCGTTGTCAACGGCATAATCATAGGCAGCCGAATCCTTTTTCACTTTCAGAGTGAGGTTCGTGCATTTCACAAAAGCGTTAACGCCGATGGTTGTTACCGTTTCGGGAACGGTCAGACTTTCGAGAGCGGTGCAGCCGTCAAAAGCACCCATACAAATTTCGGTCACGCTTGAAGGAATGCTTACGTTTTTGAGCGATGCACACTTTTCAAAAGCCTTTTCGTCAATCTTTTTAACGCCGTTTTCGATTGTAACGGTTTCGAGACCCGAGTTATAAAAAGCGCCCGAATATGAGGTTACGCTTGCAGGGATTGTTATTTCTTTAAGGTTTTTGCAGCCGCCGAAAGCCTGCGAGCCGATTGTTTTTACCGTTGAGGGAATTGTAATTTTGCTCAGCGCCGAGCAAAGGTTAAAGGCGTAGTCGCCGATTGTTTCAAGACCCGAAGGCAGAGTTACGGTTGTGAGCCTTGTGTTTGAGCCGAAAGCGGAATCTGAAATTGTTTTTGTGCCTGCAGGCACGGTGAAGCCTGTTGTTACCTTGCCGTTGGGATACTGAATAAGCGTTTCGCCGCTGTAATCATAAAGGCAGTCGTCAATTGCTTTGTATGCGGTGTTGCCTGCGTTGACCTTGAAATATTTCACAGCCGCGCAGTTGAGAAATGCGTTTTTGCCGATTGACGTCACGCTTGCAGGAATTGTTACGTCCTGAAGAGAAATACATCTTTTGAACGCTTCCTTATTGATTGTTGTTACGCTTGAGGGTATTTCGATGTCGGCAAGCGCAGTGCAGTTTGCAAAAGCTTCAAGCGGAATCACCTTGAGCTCTGAAGGCAGCGTGATTGTTTTGAGAGTTGAGCAATAACGGAAAGCCGCCGTGCCGATTGTGCATTCGTCACCCTCAAAAACAACAGTGCCGAGCGACACACAGTTTTCAAAAGCCGATGCGCCGACGCTTGTGACGCTTGCGGGAATTGTTACCTTTGATATTCTTTCGCACTCCTTGAAAGCGTTTGAAGATATTACTCCCACAGGCTTGCCGCCGTAGGTTGCGGGAATATTTATCTCGCCGCTTGCCGAAGTGACGCACTTTGTGACGGCGTAATAATCGCCTGCATCAACAAAGGTGAGATAGCTTTCGCCTGCGGCAAATGCGCATATGCCGAAGCACGAAAGCGACATTATTATCACAAGCAAAAGTGATAAAATTTTTGATATTTTGTTCATTTTTTGAACCCCCGAATTATAATACTACATCGAGTATTATATAATATTTAAAGCTAAAAAGCAATAGCCGCAGAAAAATGTTTAAAATTCCTTATTAATTATTGACAAAACTATACACAATTACTAAAATTAACTTAACTGTATATTTCAGGAGAAATGCTTATATGATTGACGAAAAAGGTAATTTTTATAAACCCGAAAGAGGTTCGTCGGTAAACCCCGACCACGTTATGCTCGCTTTCTGCGGCGACCCGAAAACCGAAATGGCGGTTGCCTGGCGCACAAGCACCGAGATTGAAAACGGTTACGTTGAATACCGTGAAAGCGGTTCGGACAAAGCCGCAAGAGTTGAAAGCATAAACGAGGTCAAGGAAACCGATATCGACATAAGCCGTTACCATTGGGTCAGGCTCAAAGGTCTTAAAAGCGGAACAAAATATTGCTACACCGTTGGCGATGAAACGCACCGCAGCGAGGAATTCACTTTTGAAACAGAGCCTGAAAACCTTGATAAATTCAGCTTTATCATCATTGCTGACCACCAGAAGGGCGACCCCTGCCACCTGCCCGATTATTCGTGCGTCGGCAGAATGATGAAAACGGCGCTTGAACGCCACCCCGAATGCCGCTTCATTTTCACCGCAGGCGATAACTGCGACAACGGTCAGAACGATTTGCAGTGGAACGGTATGTTTGAGGGACTCAAAGGCATAATCGAAAGTATGCCTTATATGATGACAACGGGCAACCACGATAACCGCGGCTACATCACCTATTTTCCCGAACCGACAGGCAAATTCTATCTTGAACACGCCGACTTTTTTGATTTTCAGTTCGGACCCGTTTATCCCGATAACGGACCCGAAGGCTATACGGGCGAAAATTATTCGTTTGATTACGGCAATGCGCATTTTCTTGTGCTCGGCATAAACGCTCCCGAAAAGGTTTCGCCCTGGGCATATGAAGATTTGCAGAAAACCGACAAAACGTGGAAGCTCGGCTCTTATCATTTTCCGATTTATCCCGTTATGCCCGAGGGTCAGAACAACGATGCTTACCCGTGGCTGCGAAAGCCGATTGAAGAGCTTGATATTCTTTTTGCGGGTCACGAGCATTCGTTTGCAAGAACCTATCCCATCAAGGGCGACGAGCTTTTTGACAAGCCGTCACAGGGTACGGTTCATTACATAACGGGCAACGGCGGCGGAAATATTTATCATTCCAACGCACGCAAGCTCTGGCACAGCGCATTCTGGCCTCAGGAGGAGAGAATGGGCTCATACACTCTGGTTGAAATTGACGGCAACGTTCTGACCGCCACCGCCTATATGGAGGACGGCAGAATATATGACGTTATGACAATCGACAAAGAAAAAGACCTGCTTCTGCCCTACGCCCTTGCTCCGACCTATGACTGGACAAAAATGGCTTTCAAGGGCGATATGCTTGAGCTGATTGCAAGAGAGTTTTATGCGCAGCAAAAAGACGGCGTATGGTATGCGCCGTTCGGCATTGTTATTCAGGCAATCGGCGGCAAGGTCATAAAAGAAAAAGAAACTCTTTATTGCGAAGCTTACGACCACCACGCACTTTTCACCGTCGGCAGCAACAAGGTGATGACGGACCTCGGCACGGTTGAAATGAACGGCGAAGCTTATTTTGACAGAAATCAGCTTTACGTTCCCGTTGACGAAAGTGCAAAAATCTTTGAAATGGAGTGGTACCACGCAAAACGCAATAATTTTATAAACTGGAACACCCCGAGCGAAGATAAGCCCTTATGCAAACACCCCACCGAGTGAAAGGAGAAAACTATGCTTTATAAAAAAAATTCAGCTCCCGAACTGACTCAGGAGCTTTTCAGAAACCCCACAAGCGAATACAGAGGCACTCCGTTCTGGGCGTGGAACAGCGACCTTAAGTCCGAAGAGCTTCAGTGGCAGATTGAGGTTTTCAAAGAAATGGGTCTTGGCGGTTTCCATATGCACGTGCGCACAGGTATGTCAACAAAATACCTTTCAGACGAGTTTATGCAGCTTGTCAAGGACTGCGTTGACAAGGCGGACAGAGAAGAAATGCTTGCCTGGCTTTATGACGAGGACCGCTGGCCCTCAGGCGCCGCAGGCGGTCTTGTTACAAAAGACGAAGAAAACAGAGCAAGATGTCTGCTTCTCACAACCGTGCCCTGCGATAACACAGGCAACAAAGAGGTTGATACCGTTGATTCAAGAGCTGAGGGCGGCAGAAACGGCAAGGGTTATCTTATTGCCTGCTATGACATCGTTCTTGACGATAACGGCTGCCTTGCAAGCTATGATATGATTGGCGAAAACGATGAGGCAAAGGGTACAAAATGGTATGCCTACCTCAAAATTCACGCTCCCTCGTCATGGTATAACAACCAGACCTATCTTGACACCCTCAACCCCAAGGCGGTTGAACGCTTTGTTGAGGTTACTCACGACAGATATAAGGAAAAGGTCGGCTACGGCTTCGGCAACACCGTGCCTGCCATTTTCACGGACGAGCCGCAGTTCACACGCAAGAGCCAGCTTCCCAACTCAACCGACACGTCAGACGTTCTTCTGCCCTGGACAGACAATATTCCCGAAACATATAAAGCACAGTACGGCTGTGATATTATCCCCTCAATCCCCGAGCTTTTCTGGGATTTGCCCGATAACAAGCCTTCACTTGCAAGATACCGCTATCACGACCATATTTCCGAGCGCTTTGCACAGGCTTTTGCAGACACCTGCGGAAAATGGTGCCGCGAAAACGGAATTGCGCTGACGGGTCATATGATGGAAGAACCCACTCTCGAGAGCCAGACCGCCGCACTCGGCGACGCAATGCGCTCTTACAGAGGCTTTGACCTGCCCGGCATTGATATGCTCTGCGCAAACTTTGAGTTCACAACCGCAAAACAGGCTCAGTCCGCCGTTCATCAGTTCGGCTATGAGGGTATGCTCTCCGAGCTTTACGGCGTTACGGGCTGGGACTACGATTTCAGAGGCTACAAGCTTCACGGCGACTGGCAGGCTTGCCTGGGCGTAACAATCCGTGTGCCTCACCTTTCCTGGGTTGCAATGGGCGGCGAAGCAAAGCGTGACTACCCTGCTTCAATCCACTATCAGTCCCCGTGGTACAAAAAATTCTCATACGTTGAAGACCATTTTGCAAGAGTCAACACCGCTCTCACAAGAGGTAAACCCGTTGTTAAAGTCGGCGTTATTCACCCCGTTGAAAGCTATTGGCTCCACTGGGGTCCCAACGACAAAACCGACCTTATCAGAAGCTCAATGGACGAAAAATTCCTTGACCTTGCCCAATGGCTTCTCAAAGGCAGCATAGATTTCAACTATATCAGCGAATCGCTTCTGCCCGACCTTTGCGAAAGCGGCTCTGCTCCGCTTAAAGTCGGCAAGATGGAATATGATGCAATCATCGTTCCCGACTGCGAAACTCTGCGCTCAACAACGCTCGAACGCCTTGAAGCATTCCGCAAGGCAGGCGGCAAGCTCATCTTTATGGGCAGCGCTCCTTACCTTGAGGACGGCGTTGAATCCGAAAGAGGCAAAAAGCTCTGTGACGAATCACAGCTTATTCCCTTTGACAGAGAAAAGATTCTCACTGCCCTTGAAGATAACCGCACGGTTACTCTCCGCCTCAAAAACGGCAAGCTTTCAAACGGCTTCATCTATCAGCTCCGCCGTGACAACGGCTGCAACTGGCTTTTCGTCAGCCGTTGCTGTGAGCCTGAAAACAAGGATATGGTCAGAAGCAGAGATCTGCGCATAACCGTAAAGGGCGAGTTCACACCCTGCATCTATAACACTCTCAACGGCGAAATTGAAGCCGCTGAATATGAGTATATCGGCGGCAACACCGTTATTTCAAAGGAAATGTATGAATACGACAGTCTGCTCTTAAAGCTTGTTGACGGCAGAACGGAGCCTGCCGCAAATGCTGCAGATGATTCCGCACCCGAAAAAGAAACAAAACTTCCCGCATTTGTTCCTTTCACCCTTTCCGAACCCAACGTTCTGCTTCTTGATATGGCGGAATTCAAGGTTGACGACGGCGAATATATGGCAGAGGAAGAAATTCTTCGCCTTGATAATGTTGCCCGTAAGATTATCGGTCTGCCCGAAAGAGGCGGCAGCGTTGCACAGCCCTGGGTAGTTGAAAACGAACCTCCCACACACACCGTTACGCTCCGCTTCAGAATCAACAGCACAATTGAATATACGGGCGCAATGCTCGCTCTTGAAGACGCCGAAAAGGCAAAAATCGTTTTCAACGGCAACGAAATTGCAAACGATATCGTCGGCTGGTTTACCGATAAGGACATCAAGACCGTTAAGCTCACAGACATTGTCAAGGGTGAAAACGTTCTTGAAATCACCATCCCCATCGGCAAACGCACAAACACGGAGTGGTGCTATCTGCTCGGCAACTTCGGCGTAAGCGTTGCAGGCAGAAAGGCTCAGCTTATCCCGATGCCCGAAAAAATCGCTTTCGGCTCAATCGTTAATCAGGGTATGCCTTTCTACGGCGGCAACGTGACATATCACCTTGACGTTGAGGGCGACTCAATTCAGATTGAAGCCACCAGATACAGAGGCGGCATAATTGACGTTAAGGTTGACGGCGAGCTTAAGGGCAACATCGCATATCCGCCCTATATGCTCAGCGTTGACGGTCTCGGCGAAGGCAGCCACAAGCTTGACGTTACTCTCTACGGCAACCGCTACAACTGCTTCGGTGCCGTTCATATGGCAAACGCAAAGCGTTCGTGGCACGGACCCGATGCCTGGAGAACGCGTGAGGACGAATGGAGCTACGAATATATCCTCAAAGACGTCGGCATTCTCACCGCACCCGTTATCAAAGCTGAATAAACGCAACAAAGCCGTGTGCAGATTTTGCACACGGCTTTGTCAGTGAATAGTGTATGGTGAAAAGTGAATAGTTTCGCAAGGGCGTTGCCCTTACCCATTTTTAATGAAATCTTACGGCAATATCGTAGGGGCGACCCTCTGTGGTCGCCCGAATATCAGTGCACAATTGTAGGGCGGGATGCCCACATCCCGCCGCTGATTTGAATAATCAGTTTATATTATTCCGTGCTCCTGACGGCACACGGCGGCGGCTTGAGGGCAAGCCGCCCTACTCTTTGTGAAGTTAACATCTGTGCTTTGCCTTACCTCTGCCAATTCTTACGGTTCAACCGCTTAATCAACAAAAGGGACTGCAAATGCAGCCCCTTGTTTTATTATTCTTCAATTGCTTCAACAAGCTTATCCATTGCCATTTCGAGAAGTTCAAAAGGAATGTTGAGCGGCGGAAGCAGACGAACCTTTGTTTTTGCGCTGAGAACAAGAACGCCCTTTGCCATTGCCGATGCAATAACGTCCTTTGCAGGCTTTTCGCATTCGATGCCGAGCATAAGACCTCTGCCCGAAACGCTCTTAACGCCTTTAACACCGTTGAGCCTTGAAACGATATATTCGCTTCTCTTGTTGATTTCTTCAAACATCACGTCATCAAGCCTTGAAAGAATGCTCAATGCACCTGCGCAGCAAATCGGGTTGCCGCCAAAGGTTGAACCGTGTGAGCCGGGGGTGAGGATATCCTGCACCTTTTCGCCAAGCATTGTGCAGCCAAGAGGCAGACCGCCCGCAAGACCCTTTGCGGTTGAAACGATGTCGGGCGTGATGCCGTAGTGCATATAGCTGTAAAGCTTGCCCGTTCTGCCGTTACCCGTCTGAACCTCGTCAATGATAACAAGCATATTCTTTTCTTTTGCAATTTTGCAAACACCCTTGACAAAATCATCGTCAAGCACGTAAACGCCGCCCTCGCCCTGAACGGTTTCCATCATAATTGCGGCGCAGTTATTATTCTCTGCAAGCTCTTTTACGCTATACAGGTTGTTAGCCTCTGCATAAACAAAGCCCTCGGGGAAAGGTCCGAAATCGGTGTGGAAAGTATCCTGACCCGTTGCGGCAAGAGTTGTGATTGTTCTGCCGTGGAAGCTGTTTTTGAGAGTGATGATGGTTGAATTGCCCTCACCCTTATTTTTGAGTGCCCAGAGTCTTGCCGCCTTGATTGCGCATTCATTGGCTTCTGCGCCCGAGTTCGAGAAGAAAACCTTTTTCATTCCCGTTCTGCTGCAAAGCATTTCTGCAAGGTCGGCGCAGGGTTTTGTGTAATAGAGATTTGAGGTGTGACCGAGCATTGACGCCTGAACGGTGATTGCTTCAAGCCATTCATCGTCGGCAACGCCGAAGCTGTTGACGGCAATGCCGCTGCCAAGGTCAATATATTCGTTGCCCTCTTCGTCATACATCAGCGCACCGTTGCCCTCTGAAATTTCAAGGGGAAATCTTGCATAAGTGCCTGCAACGTATTCTTTATCTTTATTGATAATGCTCATTTTTTATCCTTTCTCAGTTCTGCACAAACATTGTGCCGATACCTTCGTCGGTCAGAATTTCAAGAAGAAGTGAATGCGGTACTCTGCCGTCAATGATAAACACCTTTTTAACGCCCCTGCGGATGGCTTCTCTGCAGCAGTCAACCTTGGGAATCATACCGCCCGAGATAATGCCGTCGTTGACAAGCTCCGAAATCTCGCTCACAAGCACCTTGGGAATAAGGGTTGAGGGGTCGTTCTTGTCACGCAGAATGCCGTCGATATCCGTCATTGAAACAAGGCTTTCGGCGCAAAGCTCGCCTGCGATTTTAGCGGCGGCTGTGTCAGCGTTGATATTATAAACGTTACCCTCGCCGTCAACGCCTGTGGTTGAAACAACGGGCACGTAGCCGAGAGAAAGAAGGTCGTTGATAACGTCGGTGTTAACCTCTGTGATTTCGCCCACAAAGCCGAGCTGTTCGTCCTTCATTTCGGATTTGATGAGATAGCCGTCTGCGCCGCAGATACCGACCGCTTTGCAGCCCTTGCTCTGAAGATGAGCAACAAGGCTCTTGTTGACCTTGCCTGCAAGCACCATCTGAACGATGTCGGCGGTTTCTTTGTCGGTTACGCGCAGACCGTTTACGAATTTGCTCTCTTTGCCGATTTTGCCGAGCATATCCGTGATTTCGGGGCCGCCGCCGTGAACAAGAACAACCTTGATGCCGATTTGCGAAAGCAGAGCAACGTCGCCCATAACAGCATCTTTAAGCTCTTCGTTAATCATGGCGTTGCCGCCGTATTTGATAACAACCGTTTTGTTTGAATAATTCTGTATGTAAGGCAGTGCCTCGCCGAGTACCTGTGCCCTCTGTGCATTTGTAATAGCCATATTTTTCACCTTAAGTTCTGTAGTCTCCGTTTATTTTAACGTAATCATAAGTCAGGTCGCAGCCCCATGCCGTTGCGTCGAATTCGCCGCTCTTGAGGTTGATAAGCACCTGAATTTCTTTTTCCGTGAGGATTTCTTTTGCCTTTTCTTCGCTGAATTCAACGCCCGAGCCGTCAACGCAAACAACGATTTCGCCTGCCGCCGACTTGAAAGCAACGTCAATCTTCGTAACGTCAACGTCTGCGCCGCTGTAGCCGATTGCGCAAAGCACTCTGCCCCAGTTTGCGTCAGCGCCGAACATTGCAGCCTTGAAAAGCGATGAGCAGATAACCGACTTTGAAACGGTAACGGCAGTTTCTTTTGTTGCCGCACCCGTTACGATGCATTCAAGAAGCTTTGTTGCACCCTCGCCGTCGCCTGCAATCATTCTGCAAAGGTAGGTTGTGACAGCGTTCAGCGCCTTGCAGAATTCGTCAAAATCCGCACCCTCTGCGGTGATTTCTTCGTTTTCTGCCATACCGTTTGCAAGAACGGAAACCATATCGTTGGTTGAAGTGTCGCCGTCAACGCTGACCATATTGAACGAGCTCTTGATATCTTCGCTCAGAGCCTTCTGAAGCATTGCGGGCGAAATTGCAACGTCGGTTGTAACAAAAACAAGCATTGTTGCCATATTGGGATGAATCATACCCGAACCCTTGGCAATGCCGCCGATTCTGCACTCCTTGCCGCCGATTTCAAATGAATATGAAATAACCTTTTCAACGGTGTCAGTTGTCATAATTGCGGTTGCGGCGTCCTGACCGCCGTCTGCGTTAAGACCCTCAACAAGAGCGGGAATGCCGTTTGCAATGGGTTCAATGTCAAGAGGCTGACCGATAACGCCCGTTGAAGCAACAATAACGTCTTTTGCGCTGATGCCGAGCTTATCGCCGAGCAGAGCGCACATCTTTTCTGCAATTTCAACGCCGTTTGCGTTGCAGGTGTTTGCGTTGCCGCTGTTGCAGATAATTGCCTGTGCATAGCCGTCGGCAATGTTGCTTTTTGTGACGGCAATGGGCGCACCCTTAACAAGGTTTGTTGTATAAACGCTTGCCGCAACAGCTTTCTTTTCGCTGCAGATAAGGGCAAGGTCTTTTTTGGTTTTGTTCTTTCTGATACCGCAGTGAACTCCGTTTGCGGTGAATCCCTTTGCGGCACAAACGCCGCCGTTAATCTGTTTCATTTTATTGTCCTTTCAAAATCAGAGACTTAAGCCTGTTTCGGG
>JAGBAK010000123.1 GCA_017938985.1 Clostridia bacterium | reverse complement strand
GATATAATCAGATACACAAAAGATTAACCGCCGTTCTCAGATTCAGAGAGCAGCGGTTTTTTATATGCTGTATATACGGGACGTCGGGTCGCCGTCCCCTACAATGTTAATTTCAGTTCACATTAATACCACCGCAACAACGTAGGGGTGACGTTTCGTCGCCCGAAGAACACAAAGAAACGCATCGGTTTCAGAGTAGGGGCGGATATTATCCGCCCGAATTACATTTTGCAAAGTTGACGGGCAGATACTATCTGCCCCTACACCGAGAAACAGTTGTTATGTTAAATTTATTCAAAATCTTTATCGCTACCGCATTCCGAATTAAGGAATTCCGCATATTCCTTTGCGCTCATAAGCGGTGCGGTATACGCAACGTTACAAAGCTCAAAGAGCCAGCATTCATAAGGGTCATCAAGAAGCGGCGAAGCATCGTCAAGCAAAGCTTCGTTCACTCTCAGCACCTTGCCCTTGACGGGCGATACAACGTCAAAATATCTGCAGCTTTCGATGTCGCAGATAACGTCCCCTGCCCTGAATTCTTCGTCCTCATCGGGCAGGTTAAGCACAAAGCTTTTGCAAAGCTGCTTACAGGCATAATCGCTTATGCCCGCAAGCACGCCGTTTTCTGTTTTCTTTATCCAGATATGCTCTTTTGAATATCTAAAACTCATTCAATCATCTCTCTGAATTCTTCTTCGGTTATAATCGTTATTCCGAGCGACTGCGCCTTGACAAGCTTACTGCCTGCCTCTTCGCCTGCAAGCACGTAGCTTGTCTTTTTTGATACCGACGAAGCCGTTTTTCCGCCGTATTTTTCAATCAGCTCGCTCGCTTCGTTGCGTGAAAGCGTGGGCAGAGTGCCTGTGAGCACAAAGGTTTTACCCTCAAAACGGTTATCAATTTTCTCTTTTTGTGAAAGCATATTCACGCCCAGCGCCGCAAGCGCTTCAATCTCACGCTTTGACTGCTCAAGCGCAAAGAAATCGGCAACGCTCTGCGCCATAATACCACCGAAGCCTTCAATTGCCGTCAATTCTTCAACGGTTGCGTTCATAAGAGCTTCCATACTGCCGAAATGGTCGGCAAGAATCTTGCCTGCCTTCTGACCGACGTGACGGATGCCGAGCGCAAAAACAAGCTTTGAAAGGTCGTTGCCCTTTGATTTTTCAACCGCATCAACAAGGTTCTGCGACGATTTATCCTTGAAGCCCTCAAGGGTCATAAAATCCTCTTTTTTGAGGGTGTATATCTCGCTTGCCTTTGTGAGCATTCCGCTTGCAACAAGCTTTTCAAGTACGGCGTCGCCCATACCCTCGATATCCATTGCATCTCTGGAGCAGAAATGAATAAGGTTGCGCAGAAGCTGTGCAGGGCATTCGGGGTTAACGCATCTGACCGCCGCTTCGTCCTCTTCACGGATTACCCTTGCACCGCAGGACGGACAGGTCTCGGGCAGAACAAATCTTTCGCTGCCATCTTTATGGCTCACAACTCTGATAACCTCGGGAATGATATCGCCTGCTTTGCGGATAACAACTCTGTCACCAAGGCGGATATCTTTTTCATCAATGAAATCCTGATTATGGAGCGTTGCCCTTGAAACGGTTGAGCCTGCAACAAGAACAGGTTCAAAAACCGCCGTGGGTGTCAGCACACCCGTTCTGCCGACGGCAACCTCAACGTCAATGAGGGTTGTTTCTTTTTCTTCGGGCGGATATTTAAACGCAAGCGCCCATCTGGGAAATTTTGCGGTGCTGCCGATTTCCGCACGCTGTGCAAACGAATCGGTTTTGATTACCGCGCCGTCAATGTCAAAAGGCAAAGACGAGCGCATTTCGCCTATTCTGTTAAGCTCGGCAATAACCTCGTCGATTGTATCAAACTTATTATAAAACGGAATGGTCTTGAAGCCGAGAGTTTTTAAAAAATCAATCGACTGCTTATGACCCGTGATTTCGTTGCCGCTGTACTGCTGAATGTTAAAAACAAAAATATCAAGCTTTCTTGAAGCGGTGATAACGGGATTTTTCTGGCGGAGTGAACCTGCGGCAGCATTTCTGGGGTTTTTAAAGGTCTTTTCGCCGTTAAGCTCCTGTTCCTCAACAAGAGCTGCAAAAACCTTTTTCGGCATATAAACCTCGCCCCTGACCTCAATACGCTCAACGTCGGTCTTAAGGCGCAGAGGAATCGAGTTGACCGTTCTTAAGTTTGCGGTTACGTCCTCGCCCGTTACGCCGTCGCCTCTTGTTGAACCCCTGACAAACACACCGTTTTCGTATTCAAGCGCAACCGAAAGACCGTCAATCTTCGGCTCAACAACGTATTGCGCATCGGGAAAAATCTCCTTTACCCTTGCATCAAACGCACGCACCTCGTCAAAGCTGAATGCGTCCTGCAGGCTCTCAAGCGGTACGGTATGCACAACGGGTTCAAACATACCTGCCGCACTGCCGCCGACTCTCTGCGTTGGTGAATCGGGCGTTATAAGCTCGGGGTATTCCTTTTCGATTGCGGCAAGCTCCCTCTGGAGCATATCGTATTCATAGTCCCCTATTTCGGGATTATCTTCAACGTAATATTTATGGCTGTGATAGTTCAGCTGTTCACGAAGCTCTTTTGCTCTTTTTTCTGCAACATCAAACTGCATATCAATACTTCCTTAAACAAATATAGATTTATTATAACACATCCGCCGACAAAATCAATCACAGAAAATTATTTATTCACCGTAACGTTCGGCACAGAACCGACTATCACCGTCTGTGCAACGCAGAAAGACGTTGCAACGTTATATGTTATGCGTTTGCCCGAGAGCGTGAGCATAACCGTTGTTTCAAGGTTGAGCATCACGCTGTGCTGTGTCTGATTGACACCTGCGGCTTCAAATATATTTTCAAAATCCGTTTGTGTTGCGGCAGTCATACCGACCTTGACGTCAACGTAAGGACCGCTACCCGAAAAAAGAGTCACCCCCGTTGCTGAGCCGAGCGGCACGCTGACGGTTGTATATTCGCTTTTACCGAACGCTTTGTCAACCGCCTTTGAAATTTCCGATTTAAAGAGGTTCATTTTAACGATATCCGTTGTTATTCCCGTTATATTGTTATCGCTTGAATAATTTACGGCAACAATATCCGAATAGTTTACGTCACTGCCGCTTATGGCTTTTTCAACCGCAGAGTTGACTTTCTGCTCCGCAACGGCTTTTGCTTCAACGGCTGCAATATCAAGCACTGCAGGGCGAAGTTTTGCATCTGTCAGCAAAAAAGCAACCGCAAAAATCACAAGAGCGCAAACAATCTTAAACGTTAATCCGCCGTATCTGCGAAACCTCACTCTGCCGTATCTCATTTTATCACCGCCCGAAGATAATCATATAATCATATGCTCAACTGAAGCAAAAAATGCACAGGTGCCCACAGCCGAAGCTGCAAGCACCTGCACATTGAGAAAAAAGGTATTAAAAATGAGTTACTCTTCAATTAATTCATCGGTCAGCCTTAAAATTTCGGGAGCAATCTTTTTGCGCTTTGTTCTGACAACAAAGTTATAAATCGGGTAAGCCGACGCAACAAGCGCAATGCCGATTAAGCCGATTATTATGCCCGCAAGCATATAATCACCGCCCCAGACCATAACAAGGCTCATACCCGTTCCCATAACAAGCAGACCGATTATGCCGACAACAAGCGATATGGCCGTTGCGGCATCGGTTACGCTTTTATCAAGCTTTTTTATAACATCAAGCTTTGAAACCGTCTTTTCTTTTTCGATGTATTTTTCTCTGATTCTTCTTATTTCTTCCTGCTCGTGAGCGGAATATTTATAAGAGAAGCCATCTTCTTTTTTCAAAATCATATCCCTCCGATATGTATATCATAAGCCTGAATTATTTGAGTTTTGATTCAGTTTTGTTTAATAATTGTTAATTGCTTGCGTGATTTCAAAATCATCATTACCGAAATGCAGATAACCGCAACAGAAACCGCCGCGCCCGTTGCGCCGTTGGCAACTCTGTTGCTCATTCCCTCCATACTGCCAAACTGCGTGAGCATTGCCGTTTGCAAAGCGAAAAGAGACATCAGAGAAGCGGAAAGGTTAAGGCGCTTTGAAGCCGAAAGCACGGGGTTATGCGCCGAATGGTATTTTACGATCTGAACTATGGACATAATCAGGCGGTAGAAGGTGTAAGCGGCAGAGGCATAAATAACAAGACCGTTGTATTCATAAACCTCGTTTCTGAAAATAACCTGTGATATAATGCAAGCCATCAGAAAATTGAGGAACAGAAGCCACCAACCGCAGCGGTTAAAGCATTTCCACATATAAGCAGAATTGCCTGCGTGCTTTTTATCGCTTTTAATGAGCCATAATCTTAACACCGTCAGCAGAATATAATATTCCGCTTCGGCAAGGAACCACATTGAGCCGTAGATTATGCCGAGAACAAGCTTAAACACCGAATAGCTGAGATTGACAAGCCAACCGACGTTGAGCGAAACCCTTGCTCTGACGTCGGCATCGGTCAGATAAAGATTGCTGCGTTTGTTTGAATACAGAAAGTTTTTTGTTTTTTTGACAATTTCGGGCATTCTGCAGCAAGCAACCGTCAGCGTGTAAGCCGAAACAACGTAAGCAACAATTGAAACAACCGAGCTCTGAGTGCTGAACATAAACGCATAAACAAGCAATGCGGTTGCAACAGGTATAAGAACAACAATGAG
>JAGBAK010000122.1 GCA_017938985.1 Clostridia bacterium | reverse complement strand
TATCGAGATACAGGTCGGCAGGGATGACGCCCTTGCAAACAACATCATCAGCCAGATTAACAGCGACAGAATGAGCGTGGGCGGCAGAGAAGCGCTTGCGGCGGAGCTTAACGGTCCTGCAAGGTCGGACAGCTCTTTCAGCGCAATGCCCGGATTTGAGGACAGGGTAAGCGGCAGAGGAATGACCTTTGTCACAACCTACGGCGGCTCACAGCTTTATGCCGATATTGCAAAGGCGATGAGCAGCAGAATCCACAGTGACTCCGCAACAAAAATCGGTGTAGGTGTTTCAAAGTCAGGCGGCAAATATTATACAACTGTTATTATCGAATAAAGAAAGGTAGTGAGGATATGAAGGTTTTATATGCATCAAGCGAAGCACTTCCGTTCGCAGCAAGCGGCGGTCTTGCAGACGTTGCAGGCTCTCTGCCTCAGGCTCTTAAAAGACGCAGGGTTGACTGCAGAGTGGTTATGCCTCTCTATGGCACAGTCAAAGAAGAACTGCGTGCGTCAATGAAATTTGTAACCAATATTATGGTGCCCGTTTCGTGGCGCAGACAGTATTGCGGCGTTTTTGAAGCCAAAGCAGGCGGCGTAACCTATTATCTTATTGATAACGAATATTATTTCAAGCGCAACACCCTTTACGGTCATTACGATGACGGCGAAAGATTTGCTTTCTTCTCAAGAGCCGTTCTTGAAATTCTGCCCCATATCGGCTTCAAGCCCGACATCATTCATTGCAATGACTGGCAGACGGCTCTTGTGCCTGTTTACTACACAACTCTCTACGGCTCAAAAGAGGGTTACACGGGCATCAAAACAATTTCAACAATCCATAACATTCAGTATCAGGGCAAATACGGCAGAGAAATTCTCGGCGACGTTTTCGGTCTTGCCGAAGAAACCTATTCGCTTGTTGAATTCGGCGGCTGCATCAACCTTATGAAGGGCGCAATCGAATGCGCAAACAGAGTTACAACCGTCAGCAACACCTATGCCCTTGAAATTCTTGACCCCTGGTTCAGCCACGGTCTTGACCCCATTCTCAAGGAGAGAAGCTATAAGCTCAGCGGTATTCTCAACGGTATTGACACCAAAAACTACGACCCCGAAACCGACAAGGATATATTTGCGAATTATTCGGCAAAGAACCCCGAAGACAAGGCAAAGAACAAGGCTGCTCTTCAGGAAATTCTCGGTCTGCCTGTCAATGCGGATGCACCTGTTATCGGTATTGTTACAAGACTTGTTTCGCACAAGGGTCTTGACCTTATCAAGCGTGTTATGCGCGAAGTGCTTGACACAACGGACGTTCAGCTTGCCGTTCTCGGCTCGGGCGATTGGGAATATGAAGCATTCTTCAAAGAGCTTGCCGCCAACTATCCCGAAAAGGTTGGTCTGCGTCTCGGCTTTGTTCCCGATATGGCAAGAAAAATCTATGCAGGCAGCGACTTGTTCCTGATGCCTTCAAAGAGCGAACCCTGCGGACTTTCGCAGATGGTTGCGCTGCGTTACGGCTCCATACCCATTGTCAGAGAAACAGGCGGTCTTAAGGATACAATCACAGACAGCGGCGACGGTAAGGGTAACGGCTTCACTTTCAAGAGCTATGATGCTTATGATATGCTTGACGCCATCAGAAGATCGCTTGCCGCTTACGGCGACAAAAAGCTCTGGGATAAGCTTGTCAAAAGAGCGCTCAAGTGCGACAACAGCTGGGGCAAATCGGCAAAAGAATATATCGCTCTTTACGAGGGACTTCTTGCCGAATAATCGGCTGCCGAATTAAAAAATAAAGGGCTTGCATCGGCTTTTGCCTTTGCAAACCCTTTATATATTGTTTTAAATAATAATTATCTCATATATTTTGCAGGCAACGGCGGAGTTTTGGCGGTGCAGTCATCCACAATGAACTCTTCTGCCGTATCAACAAGCGCCTTGATTACCTCTGGCGCAGGAGCATCGGGCATAGGGTTCTTGTTCTTTTTGGGACGCAGCGCACTGTATGCCGCAAGTTCGGCAAGAGCAAGATATGTTGAACTGCAGCAAACCTTGCCGTCGGCATAAGCTCTGCCTGCCCAGTTTTTCGGCAGATTGCCTGCCGATGCCTGAACAAGGATTATTTTGTAAAGCGCAATTGCCATCAGCTTATCAAACTTAACACCGTCCATAGTGTTGTTTTTGCGCATCAAATCCGCAAGTATAATGCCTGCTTTTATGAATGTTTCGCTTGAAGCCGTAAGCGGTATATGCTTTTGATTGGCGAGCGATTCCAGTTCGTTGGCGGCGTTATCTCTCACGTTTGTTCTGCCAAGCAGATAGTCGCAGGTCACGCCGTAAAAATCGGCAACCTTAATAAGAAAACTCTGACCGCATTCCCTGATTCCTTTTTCATAGTGCGAGAGCAGAGCTTGCGAAACACCGAGCTTTGCGGCAGCCTCTTTCTGGCTTAAACCTCTTTCTTTTCTGAGTTCGCAAAGAATTATCGGAAAGTTTCTCTCCATTTTTTTACATCTCCTTCTTGTATTACGGAGTGTATATATTATACAACATTCTATACAATTTGTATACTGGCAAAATTAAACATAAAATCACAGCGATTTTTGGAGGAAAAATGAAATCCTATACCATTCATTTTATCAGAAACGCTCTCACAGACGAAAATCTTGAGGGCAGATATATCGGTCATACCGACGTTGAAATCAGCGACGAGGGCTGCGAGCAGCTGCTCGAAATGAAAAAAGAGCTGGTTTTTCCGCCCGTTGATGCGGTTTTCACAAGTCCGCTCAAGCGTTGCATAAAAACGGCGGAAATTCTTTATCCCGACAACAAACCCATTATAATTGACGGATTTATCGAATATAACTTTGGCGAATTCGAAAATAAAACCGCCGAAGAACTTGAAAAAAACGAGGTCTTTCCTCGCTGGCTTGCAGGCGAAAAGGGCGTTGCACCCCCGTACGGCGAGAGCAACGAGGATTTTGCAAAAAGAGTTTGCGAAACCTTTGAAAAAGTTGCCGAGGGTCTTATGAAAACGGGCACAACCTCTGCCGCAATCGTCACTCACGGCGGCGTTATTATGTCAATTCTTGCCGCTTACGGCATACCCGAATACCCGATGCATGAGTGGCTGACCCCCAACGGCTGCGGATTTACGGTAAAAGTTAATCCGTCTCTCTGGATGAGAGCCAAAAAGTTTGAGGTTTTCAGCGAATTCCCCTATGAAAGAGAAGAATTACCCGATTAAGAGGTGCGGATATGAGTAAATTTACCATTGAAAAAGACGGATTTTATCTGAACGGAGAACCTTTCAAAGTTATTGCAGGCGCTATCCACTATTTCAGAGTGCCTGCCGAATACTGGCGTGACAGACTTATCAAGCTCAAAGCCTGCGGCTTCAACACGGTTGAAACCTACGTTGCGTGGAATCTGCACGAAATGCAGGAGGGTGTTTTTGATTATTCCGATATGCTCGATATCGAAAAATTCCTTGATATTGCGCAGGAACTCGGTCTTTATGCAATTGTAAGACCCGGTCCCTATATCTGCTCGGAGTGGGACTTCGGCGGTCTGCCGTGGTGGCTACTCAAAAACAGCGAGCTGCAGCTGCGTTGTATGGAAGAAAACTATATTGCGGCGGTTGACCGCTTCTTTGACGATTTTATTCCCAGAATCGCAAAGCATCAGATAACCGAGGGCGGCAACGTTATTCTTGTTCAGGTTGAGAATGAATACGGCAGCTACGGCGATGACAGCGAATATATCCGTTACCTTGCAAAGGGTCTTGAAAACAGGGGAATCAACGTGCCTTTGTTCACTTCGGACGGTGCGGAGTATCAGATGCTTACGGGCGGAACGGTTCCCGAAATACATAAAACCGCAAACTTCGGCTCAAGAGCAAAGGAACAGTTTGCAAGACTCAGAGAATATCAGCCCGACGGACCGCTGATGTGCACCGAATTCTGGAACGGCTGGTTTGACCATTGGACGGAAGACCACCACAGCCGTGACCCCGAGGATGCGGCAAAAGCACTCGATGAAATTCTTGAGCTTGGCGGCAGCGTTTCGGCTTATATGTTCCACGGCGGCACAAACTTTGGTTATATGAACGGCGCAAACTGTTATGATTTCTATGAGCCTACCGTTTCAAGCTATGATGACGATGCGCCCGTCAACGAATACGGCAACCCCACAGAGAAATATTTCAGAATCAGAGACGTTATTGCAAAATATGCTCCGATTCCCGACGTTGAGCTGCCTGCGCCTGTTAAGAGAATGAACTACGGCGAGGTTAAATTCACACAGTCGGCAAAGCTTTTTGACGTGCTCGATTCGTTGAGCACACCTGTTGAAAGCGTTATGCCCAAAACTATGGAAAAGCTCGGTCAGGGCTACGGCTACGTGCTTTATAAAACACAGGTCAGAGGCCCCAGAGATGAGCAGGACGTAAGACTTCAGGAGATTCACGACAGAGGCTATATCTATCTTGACGGCAAATTTGTCGGCATTCAGTACAGAAACGACGGCAAGCCGCAGTGCAGGGTTGCTGTCCCCAAAGAGGGTGCGGAGCTTGCCGTGCTTGTTGAAAATATGGGCAGAGTCAATTACGGCGCACACTTGAGGGACTGCAAGGGCATAACCGAGGGAATCGGTTTCGGCAATAACTTTGTTTACCATTGGCAGAATTACACGTTGCCTTTTGACGATATTTCAAAAGTACCCTTCAAAGACGGTGTCGAGGCTTTTGACGGCACACCAGTGCTTCTTAAGGGTGAAATCGAAATTGACGAGTGCTGCGACACTTTTGTAAAGCTGCCCACATTCAAAAAGGGCATTATCATTGTTAACGGCAGAGTGCTTTCAAGACACTGGGAGGTCGGACCGCAGAGGTCGGCTTATCTGCCTGCGCCTTTCCTCAGAAAAGGCAAAAACGAAATCGTTGTTTTTGAAACAGAGGGATTTGAAACTCCCGTTGTAATTCTCGACAGCGAACCCGATATAGGTTAAAAGTTATCTTTAAACAGCAAAAGCCGCAGGTGTTACCCTGCGGCTTTGCTTCATCCTTCTATAATCCGTGCTGTAAAACAGCAAAAAGCGGATTGCGCCGTTAAACGCAATCCGCCAAAAAAACACCTTCTGCCCGAAAAATCGGGTTAAAACCTTTGTCCTTTTGCCTGAGAGATTAACGCTTTTGCGCTTGCACCTTCGGCACTCAATCAAATGAGCTTCTCCAAAGTTCTATCAGTTTGCAGTCCTCATCCTTGCGGATACCTGAGAGTGTTACTCCTTCGGTTGCGTCAGCATTTCCTGCAAACGTCATATAGAATGTTCAATTTTTAATAATTATACCACACCGGATTCTGTTTTGCAACAGTAATTTTGACTTTTGGAAAAATTAATAATTCTCAGCGTGGAGTTCAAAGTATGCCTTGGGATGGTCGCAAACGGGGCAAACCTCGGGAGCCTTTGTGCCAACAATGATATGACCGCAGTTACGGCATTCCCAGACCTTAACTTCGCTCTTTTCAAATACCTGAGCGGTTTCAACGTTGTGAAGAAGTGCGCGGTAACGTTCTTCGTGAGTTTTTTCAATGGCTGCAACCATACGGAATTTTTCTGCAAGCTCGTGGAAGCCTTCTTCGTCTGCAGTTTCTGCAAAGCCTGCATACATATCGGTCCACTCGTAGTTTTCACCGTTTGCGGCTTCAACAAGGTTTTCGGCGGTGTTGCCGATGCCGTTGAGCTCCTTGAACCACATCTTTGCGTGTTCTTTTTCGTTGTCAGCGGTCTTGAGGAAAAGAGCGGCAATCTGTTCAAAGCCTTCCTTCTTTGCCTTTGAAGCAAAATAGGTATACTTGTTTCTTGCCTGTGATTCGCCTGCGAATGCAGCCTCAAGGTTCTTTTCTGTCTGTGTGCCTGCGTACTTTGAAGCCTTTGATTCGGCAATGATTTCAAGCTTGTCACCGCTTACGCCGCACTTGGGGCAGATTGCAACCGCACCCTTGGGAGCCTCAAAAATCTCACCGCATACCTTGCACTTATACTTAATCATGTTTGTTTCCTCCTTAGTAAGTTCTTTTATATTATTTTTATTTTCTGTTTCAACTTCAATGGGTTCAAAATCAGATGCCGGATGTTTGCACACGGGGCAGATAAAATCTTCGGGCAGCTCGTCGCCCTCATAGATATATCCGCAGATTTTGCACACAAAGCCTTTTTTCTTCGGCTTTTGCGGCTTCGGTTTGATGTTGGCGTGATAGTAAGCGTAAGTCACGCTTTCGCCGCCGCCCGTAACCTCAGCGTCTGTAACCGTGCAGATAAACATTCCGTGAGAATCAAGGTCAAGATACTGCTCAACCTTAAGAGAAATATATGCGTTTGTGTTTTCTTCAAGAACGGCAAGACCGTTGGCGGAACGCTTGGGGTTGATGCCCTCAAATTTGTCGGCATCTCTGCCGCTTCTGAAGCCGTAGTTCTGAAAAACCGCAAAGGGCGTACCCTCGGTCAGACAGTTGACGTTCATAACTCCGCTTTCTTTGATAACGTCGTGCGACCAGTTTGCTTTGTTGATTGCCACGCCGACCCTTACAGGATCATTGGTCAGCTGCATAACCGTGTTGCAGATAAAGCCGTTATCCTTTTTGCCGTCGTTTGAAGTTACAACGTAAAGACCGTAGCCGATTTTAAAAAGTGCGGTCATATCAGCCATTTTTTCATTCTCCTTTCCCGTTTTGTAATAGTATGGCACAATTATAAACCAAAATTCACCGTTTGTCAACACAATAATGATAATTATTATTAATTTTATTTGATATTTTCTTCTTCTTTTAAATTTTCAAGAGCAACCTTGACTGCTTCAACAACAAAAGCCGTAAAAGTGCATTGCTTGCCCTCAATTGCAGCCTCAACCTCTTCGATGATGTTGTTCGGGAATCGAATGCATTTGTTGGTTGTTGGCGGAATGGCAGGAATCTGAAACTTTTTCATAGTGTTACCTCGCAATACATTTATATATATTATCGTAAATCAATAAAAAATACATTTATGCATTGCGAATGTATTGCAAAGCGAAGTTTGGTGTGTTATATTTATAAAAAAGGAGTGTTTAGTATGAAAAAAATGATCAAAATTCTTTGTGTTTTAGTTGTATTAATTGTGGTGTTGGTGGTTTGCGTTTCGTTGCTTGGCGGTGATAGCAAAACTGTTACCGACGATAATAATGTTCATGTACAGAAAAGCGAAACCTTGGTTTATGAAGATGATAATGTTTCTGTATGGTATCTTGGTGATGCTGAAGAAAAGGCATCGTTGGAGGGTATGTGTTATTTCTCGTTAATGGTAGAAAACAAAACTGACGAAGCTATAACTTTTTATCCGATGAATTCATCTGTTGACGGAAATATGGTTACTGTTTCGAGCGGTATTCCGCTTGATTTGAAACCGAAAACGAAAGGCGTCAACTCGTTTTTTTTCAATTACACAAGTGTTGCTTCAAATGTTTCAGAACTCTCACGAATAGAGCTTTCAGGTATGATAATGACCGAGAGTGGCGATACTGTTTATACCGAAGATATTGCTTTTGAATTTTGAATAATTATAAAAGTTGACATTTTGTTTTGGCATAACTCACGGTTGTCGGGTCACCGACCACTGCAATTTTGGGTTTGATTGTTTTTGTAGGGGCGACCCTGTGTGGTCACCCGTTTATATCCCAAACAAAAAAGCGCATCGGAAACCCGATGCGCTTTAATCATTACATTATTTAACTTAGATAAGACCCTGTGCCATCATTGCGTCTGCAACCTTGATGAAGCCTGCAATGTTTGCGCCTGCAACAAGGTCATAGCCGAGACCGTAAGCTTCTGCTGCGCTTGCGGACTGGTCGTGGATATTCTTCATAATCTGCTTGAGCTTTGCGTCAACCTCTTCTGCTGTCCAGCTGTATCTCATTGAGTTCTGGCTCATTTCAAGAGCTGAAACGGCAACGCCGCCTGCGTTAACAGCCTTTGAAGGAGCAACAGCCTTGCAGTTTGCTTTGAGGTAAGCAAGAGCGTCGTTTGTTGTGGGCATATTTGCAACTTCGATATAGTAGGGAACGCCGTTTGCAACAAGCTTTTCAGCTTCAGCCATATTGATTTCGTTCTGAGTTGCGCAGGGCATTGCGATATCAACCTTAACGCCCCAGGGTTTTTCGCCTGCGTGGAACTCAGCGCCGAACTTATCTGCGTAATCCTGAACCTTGTCTCTGCCTGATGCTCTCATTTCAAGCATATATTCAATCTTTTCGTCTGTTGTGATGCCGTCGGGATCGTAAACGTAGCCGTCGGGACCTGAAATTGTTACAACTTTGCCGCCGAGTTCAGCGATCTTCTTTGCAGCGCCCCAGGCAACGTTGCCGAAGCCTGAAAGAGCAACTGTCTTGCCCTTGATTTCTTCGCCGAAATGCTTGAGAAGCTCAACTGCATAGTATGTTGCGCCGTAGCCTGTTGCTTCGGGTCTGATGAGAGAACCGCCGTAGGGGATACCCTTACCTGTGAGAACGCCGTTTTCAAATGCGCCCTTGATTCTCTTGTACTGACCGTAGAGATAACCGATTTCTCTGCCGCCAACGCCGATGTCGCCTGCGGGAACATCAACGTCGGGACCGATGTGTCTGTAAAGCTCTGTCATAAATGCCTGGCAGAAGCGCATAATTTCAGCGTCGCTCTTGCCTCTGGGGTCAAAGTCGCTGCCGCCCTTACCGCCGCCGATGGGGAGACCGGTAAGGCTGTTTTTGAATGTCTGCTCAAATGCAAGGAACTTCATGATGCCGATATAAACTGAGGGATGGAAACGGAGACCGCCCTTGTAAGGACCGATAGCGCCGTTGAACTGAACTCTGTAGCCTCTGTTAACGTTAACCTTGCCTGCATCGTCAACCCAGGTAACTCTGAAAGAAATCTGTCTTTCAGGCTCAACCATTCTCTCAAGGAGCGAATACTTTTCGTATTCGGGATGCTGATTGATAACAGGCTCAAGTGATTCGAGAACCTCGGTAACAGTCTGCACAAACTCGGGTTCATTTGCATTTTTTTTGGCAACTTCGTCAATTACTCTTTTAACGTAGCTCATAAAAATATACTCCTTCCGTGCCGCAATAACGGGAACGCTTTTGCGCTCGGGCAAAGCGGAAAATTACAAAATAAAATATGATTATTCGGTGTCGGATATACCCTGACGATATATCAAAACAGATATATCACCCGAATTTTACAATATTTTAACTCATAGGGACACATATTGCAACCCCAAATGCAAAAAAATTCATTTTTGAATGAAATTTTGGCAAAATAGTATAATAAAAAGGCCGAAATGAAACCCAAATTTTAAAAACTTTCATAAAAACAAAATGCAATCATACCTCCCGAACCCGTGCGAAGATTGACATTAATATATATTTAATGTATAATAATACAAGTTTTTGCAACCCGAAAACTTTAAACCGTAAAAGGAGCATTGCGTTGAAGCTGATTAAAAAATATCTGTTGCCGCACAGAGCGGCTGCGATATGCTGCCTGATAACTCTTGTTTTTCAGGCGGTGTTCAGCCTCGCTATGCCCTTTTTTATGGGCAAGCTTATCGGCACGGGCATTCAGCAAAAGGGTGTCGACGATATACCGCCCGAAGTTTTCGGCAATAATCTGCTTGAAATTTTTGAGGTTATTATGCCTGCGGAAGAATACGGTGAATTTGCCGCAATGTATAAAATGCATAACCGTTGCCCGAAAGGTCAGCCCGATGAGTTTGAGCTTTTGCGCAACTGCTACTACCTTGAAGAAAATGCTGATAAAGACAGGGCAAAGGAGCTTTTTGAAACGGCGGCTCTGTGCGGCGTTTTTATTGCACGGGAGTATCTTGACGGCGGCAAAAACAGCCAAGCCGCAGATTTTGCGGATAACGTAAGCCTCACAATGCTCAGCGCTTATCTCAAATATACAAAAGCGAAGCAGAGCGATTTTGCCGATGAATGGCAAACGGCGTGCAACACAAAGCAGGCGCTCAAAGCGCAGGCGGCTGCAACGTTTATGCCTTTTGTTTATAAAGACGCAGGCGTGGATATTGAAACCGTTCAGAACGTATACATTGCAAAATATGCTTTGCTTATGGCGGCGTCCGTTGTTTTGCAGATAGTCTGTATGGTTGTTGCAGGAAAAATATCGGCAAGCATTTCATCGCAGGTGCAGCGTGATATCCGTGCGGATTATATAAAACATACGTACGCTTTTTCTGCAAAGGAGCTTAAAATCTTTTCTGCCGCCCATCTTGAAGAGGTTGCGGTAAGGGACGTTGAGCATATCGGTATGCTTGTCAGCTACTTTTTCAGAGTGTTTGCCTTTGCGCCGATTCTGGCAGTCGGCGGCACTGTGCTTTCGTTTATGCAAAGCCGTGTTTTCGGCTCGCTTCTGCTTATCACCGTGCTTGTGATAGTTGCGGTGCTCGTACTTCTTTTTCTTGTTACAATCAAAAAGTTTGATGCGTTGCAGGCTGTATATGAAAAATACGTCAAGCACCTCAAAGATAATCTTGCACAGCTTTTTACCGTCAGGTCGGGTTGTGCCGAGGGTTATGAAGCTTCAAGAATCAATAAAGTTTCCGACGGCGTGCGCAGAAATGAACGCTTTGTGCTGCGTTCCGTTTACATTGCATTGAGTGTTATTACTCTTGTTTCAAACATAATAACGGCAGTGCTGGTTGTTGTCGGCGGCGAGAAAATTCTGAACTCGTCGCTTGGTGTTGGTGAAATTGTTGCGTTTTTGCAGTATTCGGTCATCACGGTTTCGGCTTTTGTTATGCTTGGCGCAATGGTTGTTTTTGCACCCCGTGCGGCTGTTGCCGCAAAAAACGTCGGCGAAATTATGTCAACCCCCGTCAGCGTTGTTTCGGGTAACGTTATACCTGATGAAAATGAAAAATGGAACGTTGAATTCAAGGATGTTTCTCTTAAAAACGGTACGGTAAGCTTTACGGCAAATCACGGCGAGGTTACCGCAATAGTCGGCACAACGGGTTGCGGCAAATCAACTTTACTCAGCTATATCACACGATTTGACAGTCCCGAAAGCGGCGAAATCATTGTCGGCGGCAGGGACGTACGGGATTATGAGCTTGACGCATTGCGTAAAAACATATCTTTTGCACAGAGCAAGCCTGTTCTGTTTTCAAAAACTCTGCGTGAAAACCTTTTGCTTCACGGCTCACCCGATTCCGCCGCAATAATGCTTGACGCCTTGCAAAAAGCAAGATGCGGCTTCATTGCGTCAGAGGAAAAGGATTTGCAAAAATTCCTTATCAATAAAGGTGAAAATTACAGCGGCGGTCAGAGGAGCCGTATCGCCGTTGCGGGAGCAATTGCCAAAAACGCAAAGGTTTATGTTTTTGACGATTGCTTTACGGCGCTGGACACAGAAACCGAAGCGGCGATAATGAACGCCGTTTCGCAAAAATGCAAAAATGCGGCTGTTCTGCTTGTTTCGCAAAGAATGAGCAGTGTCAAGAATGCCGATAAAATAATTGTGCTCTCGCAAAACGGTGTTGAGGGTGAAGGCAGACACGGCGAGCTTGTTGAAACCTGCGGACTCTACAGAGAGCTTGTTGAGCTTCAGTCGGGGGAGGTGAGCGGCGATGAGCGCTGACAGCAGCTCCGTTCTCAAGGTGAGGTTCGACACCTCAACAATGTCACACGGCAAGGTTAAAATGAAAACTTATTTCGCCCTTGCATCCGACCTCAGGGGCAACGGAAAGGCGCTTGCGGCGTTTGCGGCGGTTACGGTTATTTCTGCCGTTGCGTTTGCTTTTCTTCCGAAAATACTGGGTGAAATAATCGACGTTTATATCTCCGGAATAATCGAAACCGTTTTTTCGGGCGAAAAGCTTCGGGTTATCGGCGATATTATGCCGTTAATCGGTCCGGCGGCGGCTCTGCTTGCGGCAAACGTTGCTGCGTCTTTGATTCAGGGCGTTGTAATCAGTTCGGTAACGTCGGGTTATGCGCACAGTCTGAGGTGCAGAATGTTTAAAAAATTCAACCGCCTGCCTGCCTCGTATGCCGATAACCGCAGCCACGCAGATATTATCACGGCTATGACCGAAAACGTTGACGCTCTTAACCAGAGCCTCGGACTGTTTCTGGCAAACGTTGTCAATTCGGCGGTTGTTATTATTGCAGTTACTGCAATGATGATGACGGTTGACGTCATGCTCAGCCTTGTATCGGCGGCATTTCTTGCAGTAAGCCTGATTGCTTCTTGGATTGCAGGCAAAAAAGAAAAGGAATATGCCGCAGGTCAGCAGTTTTCGGGCGCAAACGTCAATTCCCGTCTGGGAGAGTTTTACGGCGGTTTGAGAACGGTTCAGGAGTCGGGAGAAATAAAAACAAACCTGATTATGCTCGAAAATCTGAATGATTACCACGGCGACAAGGTTAAAAAAGCCCGTGTATTAACGGCAATTTCATCGTGCATCGGCGACCTTACGCTCGGTCTGTGCATAACTGCGGTAACGGTTGCGGGAGCGTTTATGATAAAGGAAGATGCGCTCACCGTCGGCACGCTTATGACAGCGGTGCTTTACGTGCGCAGACTGCACCAGCCCGTTTCGCAGATATCCGCTTATGCAAACGTTGTTCGCACAATGGGCGAAGCGGCGCAGACGGTGTTTGCGTTCCTTGATGAAAAAGAAGAAAAAAGGAGCGGCGCCACAGACGCCGTTGCAGGTGATATTGAGTTTAAAAACGTAACCTTTGCCTATCCCGGCACAAACGAAGCAGTGCTTCATAACGTCAGTCTTAAGGTACCGTGCAAAGGAATAACCTCCGTTTCGGGTGACACGGGCGCAGGTAAAAGCACGCTGATAAAGCTTATGTTAAGGTTTTATACCCCTGACGAGGGTTCGGTTTTGTGCGGCGGCAGAAACGTTGAGGATTTTGACCTTGAGCATTACCGAAAAAAATTCACCGTCATCAATCAGGAGGCAACTCTGTTTGAAACCACGCTTGCCGAAAACATAGCATACGGCAAAGAAAATGCGGATATGCAGTCAATTACAGCGGCGGCAAAGCTTTCGGGCGCAGATGAATTTATTTCACGCCTGCCCGACGGATACAGCACCGTTTTCAGCACTTCACCGCAGAATATTTCAAACGGTGAGGTTCAGCTTGTGCTTCTTGCGAGGGCATTCCTGAATAAAACTTCCTACGTTGTTTTTGACGAGGCAACGGCTTACGTTGATACCAAAACCGAAATCAGGGTCAAGGAAACGCTTTCTGCCCTTGCAGAGGATTCGGCGGTTATCATCATTGCGCACCGCCGTTCAACTGTTGAAAACGCAGAGAGAATAATCAGAATCGAAAACGGAAAGGTTGAATAAAACCGCATATAAAACAAAAAACCCATCCTTAGGTGGGTGTCCGTAAAACAGTTAAATCCGACCTATGGTTACAATCATAGGTCGGATTTTCGCGATGTGTATCAGTTATAGAAAGGCTCCCTTGTGCAAAGGGAGCCTTTGGTACAGTGCAAAACCGTAGATCGCACAACACACCGAAAGGTGTATAGAAGTGCGCCCTTATCAGTTCGACATATTGGAATTTATCGACCAGCTATGCCTTTTCCAACCACATAAATACCAACCAGCATTTCAGCGATTGATATTCCCAATAGAAGTCCTGAGAAAAAATCTTTTACATTGGAACCGCCAAGC
>JAGBAK010000121.1 GCA_017938985.1 Clostridia bacterium | reverse complement strand
AATCCCGCATCAGAGAGCCGATGGTTGGTGTGAATCGGCGGACGGATTTATCAAGGCTAAATCACCTCAGAGCGGCGAGCCTGAAAAAGTTTGAGTAAGGCAGACGGAGCCCGACCGTTACAGCGGGGAGCGATGTTAGTCGTGTTTTTTGTAGTGTTACTACCATAAAAGCTATGACGAGGAATAAGCGGTTTGTACCTGCTTCAGAGAGTTGACGGATGGTGCGAGTCAACGGAAGGTCTTATTTGCGAGCTCTCCTCTGAGCAGCCTGCCCGAACCAATCTTTTGATACATAGGGAGGACGGAGCCTGACCGTTACAGCAGGGCGCGATGTTGGTCGCAGTGAGTGGTCGCCTTTCGGGGCGGCAAGAAGAGTGGTACCGCAAGATTTTTAATTATTTTGTATTAGAAATCCTGTCTCTTTAATTATTTAAAGAGATGGGATTTTTTTGTTTTTATTTTATCACGATTGGAGTGTAGTGAAATGTTGACGCTTGACAAGATTTTTGAAGCACAGGTGGTGCTCAAGGACATTATTAGAGCAACAAAGGTTGTTCCCTCAAACGGAATTGCGGCGGATTGCGAACTATATCTGAAACCCGAAAACCTACAGAAAACAGGTTCTTTCAAGCTGCGAGGCTCGGGCTATAAAATCGCTACACTTTCTGATGAAGAAAAAGCAAGAGGAGTTATAGCCTGCTCGGCAGGAAATCACGCCCAGGGCGTTGCGCTTGCAGCGTCAAAACACGGAATCAAATCGCTGATTTGCCTGCCCGACAGCGCACCGATTTCAAAGGTTGAAGCAACAAAGAGCTACGGTGCAGACGTTTGCCTTGTCAACGGTTGCTATGACGACGCTTATGCAAAGGCACTTCAGCTTAAAGATGAAATGGGTTACACCTTTGTTCATCCGTTTGACGATGAAGCCGTGATTGCAGGCCAGGGAACAATCGGTCTTGAAATTGCAAGCGACCTTGATGACGTTGATGCGGTTATCGTTCCGATTGGCGGCGGCGGTCTTATTTCGGGCGTTGCTTATGCACTCAAGTCAATCCGACCCTCAATCAAGGTTTACGGCGTTCAGGCGGCAGGCGCTCCGAGTATGTTCAACTCGCTCAAAAGCGGAAATATTGAGTGCCTTGATTCCGTTTCCACAATCGCAGACGGTATTGCCGTCAAACAACCCGGTGAACACACCTTTGAACTGATAAACAAATATGTTGATGATATCGCACTTGTAACAGAGGATGAAATTGCGGGTGCAATTCTTGAACTTATCGAAAAGCAGAAAATGATTGCCGAAGGTGCAGGAGCCGTTTCCGTTGCGGCGTCAATGTTCAACAAATTCCCGATTCAGGGAAAGAAGGTTGTAAGCCTTGTTTCGGGCGGAAACATCGACGTTACAAGCCTTTCAAGAGTTATCAAACGAGGTCTTATCAAATCGGGCAGAACTTCGAGTATGCTCATCGAACTGATCGATAAACCGGGTCAGCTTAAGGATGTTTCAAGAATTATCGCAGACTGTGGCGGCAATGTTACGGGCGTTCATCACGAGCGTGCAGGCAGCACGGAAAGCGTAAACGGCTGTTATCTGCGAATCACAATGGAAACCCGCAATTATGACCACGTTCTTGAAATCAAAGAAGCACTTAAAGCAGAAGGCTTCAAAATAGTAGAATAAGGAGAATTATCATGAATGTTGTATATACAAAAAACGCACCCGATGCAATCGGGCCCTATTCGCAGGCGATTGTTACAAACGGATTTGTTTTCACATCGGGTCAGATAGCGATTAACCCCGAAAGCGGTTCGGTTGAAGCGCAGACAATAACGGAGCAGACCGAGCAGGTTTGCAAGAATATAAAAGCCGTTCTTGAAGCGGCGGGCAGCGGACTTGAAAATGTTGTTAAAACGGTTTGTTTTCTTAAAGATATGAGTGATTTTGCCGCATTCAACGAGGTTTACGGCAAGTATTTCACAGGCAAGCCTGCACGCTCATGCGTTGCGGTTAAAGAGCTTCCGAAAAACGTGCTTGTTGAAATTGATACCGTTGCGGAGGTATCGAAATGATGGACTCAACCAAATACCGAGTGGGATATTATCCCGTAGATACAAAACTTGAGAGGAAGTGATAATGTGAAATTATCAGGTGCGGATATAATTGTCAGAACCCTGATTGAGCAAGGGTGCGAAACCGTTTTCGGTTATCCCGGCGGTCAGATTCTGAACGTTTACGATTCGCTTTATAAATATCAGAACGAAATAACGCATATCCTCACCGCCCACGAGCAGGGTGCGGCACACGCCGCAGACGGATATGCACGCACAACGGGCAAGGTCGGTGTTGTTATTTCAACGTCGGGTCCGGGTGCAACAAATCTTGTAACAGGTATCGCAACCGCTTATCTTGATTCAATTCCGATGGTTGCAATCTGCGGCAACGTTCCAACAACGCAGATAGGCTCGGACAGCTTTCAGGAAATCGACATAACCGGCGTTACCTTGCCGATAACCAAACATAATTATTTTGTGGGCGAGGTTGAAAATCTGGCGGACACAATCCGCGAAGCGTTTGTGCTTGCAAAGTCGGGCAGACCGGGTCCCGTGCTCATTGACGTTCCGAAGGATGTTCAGATTGCAACGTGTGAATATGAACCTAAACCGCCTGCAGAAAAAGAAAAAAGCTATGCCGCAAAGGATATGCGAATTGAAGAAGCGGCAAAGCTTATAAACTCATCAAAACGCCCGTTCATCTATTTCGGCGGCGGACTTATAACCGCAGATGCACAGGAAGAAATGCTTGCTCTCGCAGAAAAAATTGATGCTCCCGTCGGCTGTTCGCTTATGGGACTTTCCGCAATACCGACGGATAATCCGAGATTTCTCGGAATGCAGGGAATGCACGGTCATTACGCATCATCAATGGCAATGCATAACGCAGACTGCATAATTTCTCTCGGTGTCCGTTTCAATGACCGTGTTACGGGTAACCGCCAGAAGTTTGCAACGGGCGCAAAAATCATTCACATTGATGTTGACGGCTCGGAGCTGTGCAAAACGGTCAATGCAGCCTGCGGACTTCGGGGTGACGTGAAGCTCACTCTTCAAAAGCTTCTGCCGTTAGTTGTCAAAGATAAAAAACCTGAATGGGCGGCAAAAGTGGCTGATTTTCTGAAAGACGAAGAACGCTTTACCGATAACCGTGAGGGTCTGACACCGAGAAATGCGATTCTGACTCTTAACAAATATCTCGGCGAAAACACCGCCGTTTGCACCGATGTCGGTCAGCATCAGATGTGGTCGGCTCAAAATCTGACTTTCAGAACTTCACGCCGTTTTGTTTCAAGCGGAGGACTCGGCACGATGGGCTTCGGAACGGGTGCGGCAATCGGCGCGGCATTCGGAACAAAGGAAAGAAGCGTTCTTGTAACGGGTGACGGCAGCTTCGGAATGACTCTTCAGGAGCTTGCAACGGCAGTTACATATAACGTTCCGCTTGTTATTCTGATTATGAACAACGGTGTTCTCGGTATGGTGCGCCAATGGCAGACTCTTTTCTACGATAAGCATTATTCAAACACCGTTCTTAACCGTAAGACCGATTTTGTTTCGCTCGCAAAAGCTTTCGGTGCAGACGGTATGGCGGCAACAAACCTTGATGAGCTTGATAATGCTCTTAAAAAAGCGTTTTCATATAACGGAACGTTTGTTATAGATTGTTTGATTGATAAAGATGAATTTGTTCTTCCCATGCTTCCGCCGGGCGGCAGTATGGACGATATTATGACAGAATTGGAGGCGGTAAAATGAACAGATACACTTTGGCTGTGCTTGTAAGAAATCAATTCGGCGTTCTTAACCGCCTTACGAGTATGTTCAGAAGAAGGCAGTTCAACATAAGCTCAATAACCGCAAGCGAAACCGAATCGGCTGAATTTTCACGAATCACATTCAGCTTTGACGGCGAGGAAGAAGGCAAGATTCAGCTTGTGAATCAGCTTTACAAACTGCCCGACGTCTGCTCAATAAAAGAGCTGACAAATGAAAATTCCTTAAGCTGTGAGCTTATGCTTATAAAGCTGAAAAACGACCCTGCCGCAAGGGAAGAAATCCATTCGGCGGCAGAGGCGTTCAAGGCGGAAACCATTGATTATTCCCGTGACTCCATTGTTTTGAGGCTTATCGGCAACGGAACAAAAATGGACGATTTTATTTCTCTTATGAAGGATTTTACCATCCTTGAAATCTGCCGAACGGGAACGGCATCAATAGAAAAAGGCAGTTCAATACTGCGTCAAAACTTAAATCTTTAATAAAAAAGAGGTTATTATTATGGCAAGAATATTTTATCAGCAGGATTGCGATCTTCAGAAGTTAAGCGGCAAAACAGTTGCAATTATCGGTTACGGCTCGCAGGGTCACGCACACGCACTCAATCTCAAAGACAGCGGTGTTGACGTTATAGTAGGTCTTTACGAAGGCTCAAAAAGCTGGGCAAAGGCTGAGTCACAGGGTCTTAAGGTTATGACCGCCGCCGATGCAGCAAAGAATGCCGACGTTATTATGATTCTCATTAACGATGAAAAGCAGGCAAAACTCTATAAAGAAAGCATTGAGCCCAACCTCACGGAGGGCAAAACTCTTGCATTCGCCCATGGCTTCAACATTCATTTCGGCTGCATCAAGCCTCCGAAGAACGTCAACGTTATTATGATTGCACCCAAGGGTCCCGGTCACACCGTCAGAAGCGAATATCAGGCAGGCAAAGGCGTACCTTGCCTTATCGCCGTTGAGCAGGATGCAACGGGTGATGCGTGGGATATCGGTCTTGCTTATGCTCTCGGCATCGGCGGTGCAAGAGCAGGCGTGCTTGAAACAAATTTCAGAACAGAAACCGAAACAGACCTTTTCGGCGAGCAGGCAGTTCTGTGCGGAGGTGTATGTGCACTTATGCAGGCAGGCTTTGAAACTCTTGTTGAAGCAGGCTATGACCCCCGTAATGCATATTTTGAATGCATTCACGAAATGAAGCTCATCGTTGATCTTATCTATCAGAGCGGTTTTGCAGGCATGAGATATTCAATTTCAAATACCGCTGAATACGGCGACTACGTAACAGGCCCCAAAATCATAACCGAAGAAACCAAGAAAACAATGAAGAAAATTCTCAAGGATATTCAGGACGGCACGTTTGCAAAGGAATTCCTGCTTGATATGTCCGATGCCGGCAGTCAGGTACATTTCAACGCAATGCGTAAAATCGCAAGCGAGCATCCGTCGGAAACCGTCGGCGAGGATATCAGAAAGCTTTACAGCTGGAACGGCGAAGATAAGCTCATAAACAATTAAAATCGTAGGGGCGGCCTCTGTGCCGTCCCGCAATGAAAGGAGTTCAATATGAAAAGTGAAACTCTTAAATTCGGAACACAGAATGCTCCCCACAGAGCTTTATATCACGCACTCGGTCTGACCGACGAAGAAACGGAAAGACCGCTTGTCGGAATAGTCAGCTCGTATAACGAAATTGTGCCCGGTCATATGAACATAGACAAAATCGTTGATGCCGTCAAACTCGGCGTTGCAATGGCAGGCGGAACACCGATTGTTTTTCCTGCAATTGCGGTGTGCGACGGCATAGCAATGGGTCACACAGGTATGAAATATTCGCTCGTAACCCGTGACCTTATTGCCGATTCAACCGAAGCAATGGCGCTTGCTCACGGCTTTGATGCTCTTGTTATGGTGCCCAACTGCGATAAAAACGTTCCCGGTTTGCTTATGGCGGCGGCAAGGCTGAATATACCGACGGTTTTTGTCAGCGGCGGACCGATGCTTGCAGGCAGAGTGAACGGCGCAAAAACAAGCCTTTCTTCGATGTTTGAAGCTGTCGGCGAATACGGCGCAGGCAAAATCACCGAAGAAAAACTTCGTGAATATGAGTGCAAAACCTGCCCGACCTGCGGCTCGTGTTCGGGTATGTATACCGCAAATTCAATGAATTGCCTCACCGAAGCTCTCGGCATGGGTCTCAAAGGCAACGGAACGATTCCTGCCATTTATTCCGCAAGAATTGAGCTTGCGAAGCACGCAGGTATGGCTGTTATGGATATCCTGAAGAAAAATATCCGTCCCCGTGACGTTATGACGGAAGATGCATTTATGAACGCTCTGACTGTCGATATGGCTCTCGGCTGTTCAACCAACAGTATGCTTCATCTTCCTGCAATTGCCCACGAATGCGGAATAGAAATCAATCTTGATATAGCAAACAAGATAAGCGAAAAAACTCCCAATCTCTGTCACCTTGCACCAGCAGGCAGAACATATATCGAAGATCTTGACGAAGCAGGCGGCGTTTATGCCGTTATGAACGAGCTTTCAAAGAAAAATCTGCTGAACCTCGATTGTATCACCGTAACCGGTAAAACTGTCGGCGAAAATATAGAAGGATGTATAAATCTTGACTACGATGTAATCAGACCCGTTGAAACCCCCTACAGCGAAACGGGCGGCATTGCTGTTCTTCGGGGTAACCTCGCCCCCGACGGCAGCGTTGTCAA
This sequence comes from Clostridia bacterium, assembly GCA_017938985.1. Lineage (GTDB taxonomy): Bacteria > Bacillota > Clostridia > Oscillospirales > Acutalibacteraceae > CAG-177. Next base: position 33,593 of record JAGBAK010000121.1, on the reverse strand, counting down.
GCGTTCCGCCGTTCTTCCCGAAATGCTTGTTCACGAAGGTCCTGCAAGAGTTTTTGACTGCGAAGAAGATGCGCAGGCGGCAATCAATGCAGGCAAAATCAAATCGGGTGATGTTGTTGTCATCCGTTATGAAGGTCCCAAGGGCGGACCGGGCATGAGAGAAATGCTCAATCCCACGTCTGCTATTATGGGAATGGGTCTGGGCAGCAGCGTTGCGCTTGTCACAGACGGCAGATTCAGCGGTGCAACAAGAGGTGCGTGCATCGGTCACGTTTCACCTGAAGCTGCAAGCGGCGGTATGATAGGGGTTGTTGAAGAAGGTGATATCATCAGTATCAACATCCCCGAAAACAAGCTTGAACTCAAGGTTGATAAAAAAGTCCTTGAAGAACGAATGAAAAACTTTGTCCCCAAGAAAAAAGAGCTTTCGGGTTATCTCAAAAGATACGCTGCACTTGTTTCAAGCGGAGCGGAGGGTGCTATTCTGAAATGAAGAACGAAAGACTGAATGAAATATATTTAAAACTGAATTCCCTATGCATTTTCAGAGCCTTGCTTTCCGATTCGGTAATCAGCAGGTTGATGAAATATCTGAAATCTGTTGAAAACGCAGATACCGCCGAAAAAATCAGCCTTTATTCCGAATTTGTTTCCGCTTTATATGCAAACAACAAAGTGAGCCTTGCAAGATACATACAAACCACTATCGGGAATAACGAAAATGCTTATGTTAAAATCGTCGGCAGCGGAAAAGCAGGCTCGCCCACAATGAAAAAATGCGTTGATGCAGAGCTTGAAATACTGCAATCCGTTGCGGATTTAACCCCTGCAGAGATTCAGAGTGCGATTGAATGGAACGGATTTCTTCCCGTGTTCAAAGCTGAAAAGGTTGATCTGGCAAACGATTACGCAAAGCGAACAAGGAATATCGGTAAATACGGCTACGGCATTTATGCGAAAAATCATATGTTCCGTATTGACAACGGAAAAATCGTTCCCGTTCTGCATCCCGATGAAACCACGCTTTCCGACCTTATCGGATATGAACGTGAAAAGAAAATTATTCTTGATAACACAAAAGCTCTGCTTGAAGACAGAGCGGCGGCGAATATTCTGCTCACAGGCGATGCAGGAACAGGTAAATCCTCAACGGTCAAAGCCGTTGTCAACGAGCTTCACAAAGAAGGCTTGCGGATAATCGAGGTGCGTAAAGAGCAGCTCCGAGAAATTCCTGTTATTCTTGACGAACTGTCTGATAATCCGCTGAAATTCATTCTGTTTATTGATGACTTGTCTTTCCAAAAGGATGATGATAATTTCAGCGCACTCAAAGCGATTTTGGAAGGCTCTGTATCAGCAAAATCAAAGAACGTTGTGATTTATGCAACAAGCAACCGCCGTCATCTTGTCAAAGAAAAATTCAGTGACCGTGAGGGTGATGACGTTCATTTCAACGATACCGTTCAGGAAATTATCTCTCTTTCCGACAGATTCGGAATTCATATCACTTTCAACAAACCGAACAAAGAGACGTATCTTGATATCGTTCGCAGCCTTGCAAATAAAAAAGGTATAAAATGCGATACAGCTGAACTTGAAATAAAAGCGGAACAGTTCGCCCTCGAAAAAGGCTCACGCTCCGCAAGAGCGGCAAAGCAGTTTGTTGAAAACATAATATAAAAAGCAAAGCAGGCAACAACCATTTTAAGGATGTTGCCTGCTGATTTTTATCTGTTATCAGACAGTGGAGTGTAATCTGTGCTGCTTCGCAGATATTCTTCCATCTTGTCGCTGAGTAGTAATCTGACATAACTCATCGGCTCGTTATAAATGAGATAATCAAGTTCTGATACTTCATACATATTATTGGCATATTCATTCTCAACTGTATCACAGTCGGTTAATACCGTAGAGCCGTCAATAAGCTTCACCTCAACACAAGCAGTATCAATGTTAAATTCGCAATATAAAATATTGTTTTTCATAATTTACAATTCCTTTCAGTTATTAATGATAGCATGAAACAATGTGTGTTTAACCGCCGTTAACAATTTATTCATTGAATCCGTTATGAACACTCGTACCAGAAAAAAGAAAGAGATACTTCATGGTATCTCTTTCTTTTTTGTAAAAATAAGTTAGGGATTCGAAAGGGCGTTAAGAAAACCTTTCGGTGAAAGGTTTTTAGCCCGTCGAGTTGCTCCGTACCAAAACAGTACACAAGCAACCGAAAGTCGAACGTTAAGAGAAATCCGACCTGCATTCACCCTAACTCTCCGCCAGAAAAGAAACCGCAGTTGATACAATCGTACCAACTGCGGTATTGTTATTTATCAATGCCTTTATATTCGCTTTTTACCTTTTCATAGCTTTCAAGGTTGCCGATATCATAGCGCTTGCCTGGCATCTCCATTGCGTGCACCTTAGTTTGTGTACAGAGCCATGCGATATAGCTGCCGGGAGCATCCGTGCCGCAGCCGCTGTCTATGCCCTTCTGCACAAGCCTTGCATCGTTTCTTGTGTAATAATAAAACGGAGGGCAGCACCAATGCGTTGCAGGTGTGGGCGATTTTTCGGTCATACCAAGCACTTTATCGGTTTCATCAACCGTAACAACGCCGCACTTGATAAGCTTCTGAAATTCAGGCTCATAGAAACGCATTATGCAGGAGGTGGCCTTTTCTTTTGCATATGCCACAAACCTTGTGAGGCTGAAATCAAGCACGTTATCGCCTGCAACGACGAGCATATCGTCCTCAAGACCAAGCTTTTCGATTGCAAACTGAATATCCTTTACCGCACCCAGACGGGTTTCGTTGGTATCAGTGCCATCGTCAACAACGGAAATTTTCTGCATTTTGTTTTTTGCCCAATTTTCAAAATGGCAGGCGTATTTATGGTTGGAAATAACAACGTATTCGTCAACCTCGCCCGAGGTGTCGATATCGTCAACCAACCAGTCCAGAATGGTTTTGCCGCCAACGTCGAGCAACGGCTTGGGAAAATTTTCGGTCAGAGGATAAAGCCTGGTGGCATATCCCGCCGCAAGAATAAGACACTTCATTTTCATACCTCAAGATTAACGCCGTCTGCCGTTTCGCAGATGTGGGCGGAATATTTGCCTTCAAGATGGGGAAATTCTTTCAGATATTTGCTCGTAACCGTTTCAATGATACTCTGCTCAAAATCGGGATTAATCAGAGCCATACAGCAGCCCTTGAATCCTGCGCCCGAAAAGCGTCCGCCGTAGATACCCTCGGTTTCGGTCATAATTTCATAAAGCTTTTTAAGTTCGGGAGAACCTGTTTCCCAATTATATATTGAAGATTTGCCGCTTTCAAAAGAGAGTCTGCCAAACGTCTCGATATCCCCGTTACGCCAGGCTTCGGCGCCTTTGCACACACGCTCATATTCGGTATACCAGTGCTCGGCACGCTTGCGCCAATTTTCGGGCAGCTTGTCCTTATGTTCAAGATAAACCTCGTAAGGCACGTCACGCAGATTTGTTTCTTCAAACTTGCCGTATTCCATGCCTGCATAAGCCTTGAGAGCATACGCTGCGCTTCTGCATTCATCAACACGCATATTAAAAGCAGAACCTGCAAGCGAGCGCTCAAGACCGCTGAAGAAAACTGCTATTTTGAACGGCTTCATATCGGGATGCACGGGGATACGTTCATAAGTGTTATCTCTTAAGTCCATATAGAGAAGGTGATCTTTTCGGCAATATACCTCGCAGGATTGGTCAAGCTTGCCGCAGGCAACACCGACATAAGCATTTTCAGCCTCCTGCGAAATCTTTATAAGCTCATCGGGAGTAAGAGTAATTCCGTTCATTGTGCAAAGAGCAGATAAAAATGTGATTATAACTGCTGCCGATGATGAAAGACCGCCGATGGGCAGTTCACCGTCAACAACCGCACACAAGCCTCTGCGAAGCGGATAGCGCTTATTGAGCGCAACGGTTGCACCTCTGAGATGGTCTGCCCAGTCTCCCTGAGGCTCTTCGGGTGTTGCGGAAACGTGCCATTGCGCACGCTTATCAAACTGCAGGGATTTAATTTCAACAACGCCGTTTTCCTTGGGTCCGTAGGCGATGTGAATGCCCTTATTGATTGCAAAGCCCGTTATTTTACCCAGCTGGTGGTCGCTGTGCGCGCCTATGGGGCAAATTCTGTATGGCGTAAAAGCAACGTGCTGCGCTTTTTTCTTGTATGTTTGTTCGAAAACTTCAACAGAATTCATAAAGAATAATCTCCGTTTTAATTAAATTTTGATTATTGTCTTGAAACCCAAAGCAACAGTTGCATAAGCGGTTTTCTTGCAAAAAATAAGCTTCTCCACAAAGCAGAATAAAAACGCATCAGAAAAGAATTTACGCCGTAGCATTTACCTTTTCTGATTATTCTGACCGCCTTGCCGATAACGCAGTCTTTCGGAAAAACGCCGTCGCGAAAAGTGTTGAAATCACCCGTTGTTTCAAAAGCGTTTTCTTTAAGCTTTGTTACCCTGTGAAGCAGAAACTTCGACGGTAGCGCTTCAAAAAGAACAACGTCTCCTTTGCGTATATCCTGAGGCTTGCAACGGGTCAGCACCACTCTGTCACGCCTGCTCTTGAGCAGCGGCCACATACTGTTGCCCGTAACGGTAAAATCAACGTCTTTTCCCTCTTCAAGCATCTGTCTGACGGTGGTACAAAATTCATCGTTAGGTATATAAACAAATTCTTTTCTTTCAGCCTCCATAAACACCCTCCAACTCATTAAACAGCGTTTCCACTGCCTGTGCGTCGGGTTTGCACTCAAGCCTGAAAGCAGGAATATCTTTTAAGAATTCCGTGCAAAGTTCTGTTGCAACGCTTGTGTTTTTGCTGCTCCATAAGGGGTAGTGAATAAGCGGCAACAGTTTACAGAAGGCGTCATATTCTTCAAGACGATGCACTTTGTTTTCTGCACCTCTTTCAAGAACAACAATCGCGGCAATTTCCGCTGAACGGTTCACGCTCTCGCCGCTCGTTCCGCACCAAGGAATACCGAAGCCTTTCCAGACGCCGTTTTCTTTATGGCAGCAGGCGTTATCTCCGTTGATAATCAGAGCGTTCTTTTTGTCACGCCAGAGCCGTGCGTGTGTTGTTTTACCGACTCCCGAGGGTGCACAGATAATTATGCCTTTGCCGTTATGCTCCATAAGCACACCGTGAAACGGCAAAACACCGTATTCAATCATAGCGTGCATCGCATATCTGCCGATAAACTCAAAAACGGCAACGGCATCTGTCTGCGTATTATCCTCAATGAGGGTGATGGTTTTGTATTCAGAGTCAATGCCAACTGAAAGAGCTGTTTCGCCCGTGCTGTTTCTGATAAGTCTGCAGACGGTGGCGCCGTTTGCTTTCAGCACTTCGCGGCTGTAAAAGCCGTCTTTTTCCTGATTGACAACGGCAAAACCTGTCAAATCGGCATCGGTTTTATTGAAATTGATCGTGACGGTATTGTCCGACGGCGAATCCGTTGCAAACGGGTCAAGCCTCCACCAACGGGTTTCAAAGGGTGATTTATTGCAAAAATCCCGCAGTTCAAACACCACGGGACCGCATTTGATATGAATATTCATTTTAGCTCCAGCTGGGGTCAGGCTTCTTTTCAAAGGGTGAACCCTTGAAAGGCTCAGCACTGTTACCGCCTGCCATATTAATAGCATCCAGAACGTAATGCTCATCGGCAGACGTTGCACCGTTATGGTATGCAACAATGGTAAAAATGGCGCCGTCACAGCCGCCCGTTGTTTCATAAATGGCAACTTCCGCATAGCCCTTGCCGGGAATATCGTAATACATGGACTTACCCTTATGACCCGTCGCATATGCCCAGCAAATGTCGGCAACGGCTTCCTTTGCCTGAGTTGCAACAAAATTCATTTTCGGTTTTTCGTATCTCATATCTGCACCCTCTCTTATAAACAAAAGGATTTCATAACTTCGCAATCGCGGCAGGCGTATTCGGGGCAATCTTCAAGGTTTCCTGTTTCCGCATAGCGCAGAGCATAACAGCTCTGACACAAATCGCTCATTTCGCAATTCAAACATTTTTTGTTGGGTTCGGGCAGCTTGACACTCAAAGGAAAAGTTTCCCAAGCTTTTTTTAAGCCAAGCTCAACTGCATCGGTGCTGAAAGCACCAAGCGTCTGACAAGCCTGAAGCTTGCCTTCCCAGGTAACGGCAAAGGCGGTCATTCCGCCGCTGCAGCCGAAAAGGGATAATCTGTGATTAACGGCAGAGCTGCAATCTGCATTTTTCTTAAGATTTTCCTGGCGGATACGGACGTTATTTTCATCAAATCCGTCGCCGATTCTCTCTCTGAGGATATCTATGCTCTTCTGAAGCGAAAGCTTAACGTTATCCTGCGGCGAAAGTCTGCAGCTTTCAACGTCTGCGCAGGCTCCCCTGACCGCTTTCATAACCATTCTTGTTTGCGTAACGGAATGCCGCTCGCCGAAATTCTCTTTAACAAGCTTTTCAATTGCCCTTGAATCACAAAAGTTATCTTTGATTATGGTTGTTCTGAACTCCGTAACCGAAGGCAACGTGCAAAGCAGACGGCTGCCCTCAAGCATTTTTTCAAAAGCCGCCGCATTGCCGCAAACTTTATGATAAGTTTCGGGCGAAGCGCCGTAAATTGAAATGCCGATTTTGTGAGGCGGATACTTGCGGAGAAGCTCCATAATCTCAGGGGTAACAAGCGTTGCATTTGTATAAAGTGAAATCATAAACCCCTGTCGGTATATGCTTTCATAAATTTCGCAAAAATCAGGACGGAGCAAAGGCTCGCCGCCTGTAATGAGAACGCCGACCGTGCCCATTTCCGCTGCTTCTCGGGCAAAACCTGCCCACTGCTCTGCGGTAAGCTCGTTGCGGATTATTTCTGCATTCTCTTTATCGTCATGCCTGAAAAGACACATTTTACATTTAAGGTTGCAGCGCACTGTCAGTTCAAACGTTGCATTTAAAGGGCAGCGCTCGGGAGCGTTTGTGAGGGTATTCATATCAGCCCACCTCAACAAGCATATTGTGCTCCAGCATCAAGTCAAACAATTCTTTTGTATCACCGAAAGCAATTATCTTGTCTGCGCCAAACTCGTCAGCAACAGCATCAGCAACCTCATTGATTGTATGAGGTGTTGCAAGTTTATCCCATATAAAAGCCGACGTAGAATTAAGCTCAATAAAGCCGTTGAAATCTGCCACGTTTTCCGCAACGGGTATCAATATATCGTTGCCGCCGACCTTGCGGCGGATGTAGTTGGGCTTTGCCTGATATCTGATATTGTTATCAACACTCACCTGTCCACATCTCCCGTCAGCAATTGAGCGCACTTATACTGATACTATCTTATATTAATTTTATTACTAATAAAATCAAATGTCAACAAAAAGTTTTCAACATTCATACACGCAAAGCAAAATGTGCATAAATCAATGCAAATTGAAGATGTTACCTGACTGAATATAATAATTTTTTATTGAAAAAACACATTATATGTAGTAAAATGAAATATTAAGAAAAAGCATACGGAGCTTTAAATATGAAAACACAATACGAAAACCTGTTGGTTTTGCTCGGCAATTCCGTTAACAGGCAACAGAATATTGCTCTCACAGAGCCCGTTGACTGGGGCGCTGTGCTTTCGTATGCCCGTTTTCACAAAATCCTTCCCGTTATTCTTGAAGCCGCTTCACAAAACAGCGAGTGCACTGCTGCGCCTTTTTACGGCGAATATCTTGAGCAGGCAACGCTCGCAACTGTTGAACAGGCGCAAAAAACAGGCGCATTTCTTCAGCTTTATAAGCGGTTTAACGACGAGGGTGTTTATCCTCTTGTGCTGAAAGGTCTTGTGTGCCGTCTGAATTACGGCGAACTTTGCGACCACCGTGCTTCAGGCGACGAGGATTTGCTTATCAGCCACTCCGACTATGAAAAAACAGACCGCATTCTGAAAGAGCAAGGCTTTGTACCCGATTTTGACGGAATAACCGCCACGCAGGCAAAAACTGTTCGTGAGGTGCTTTATACCCATCCCGAATCTCCGCTGCGCATAGAAATACACTTCAATGCAATCGGATTTGAAAACGACTGGCTCTCTCCGATGAACGAGCTTTTCAGATATGACGGCAGCAATTACCGTGAAATCGACTGCGGCGGCATAAAAATACGCACGCTTAACCACACGGAACATTTTCTTTATTTAATCTGCCACGCGCTCAAGCATTTTACTTTCTGCGGCTTGGGAATAAGGCAGATAACGGATATTTTGCTGTATGCAAAAGAATTCGGAAGCGAACTCAACCGGGAATTTATCACAAGCACGCTCGAAAAGTTTGATGCAATTGATATATGCTCCGATTTTTTTCAGCTTGGCAACAAATATCTCGGCTTTGATTTTGCGCTTGAGTCGCAACCGATTTGCCTTGATTTGCTGATTGAAGACCTTATGGAAAGCGGCCTTTACGGCAACGAAACAAGCGCAAGAAAGGCTTCCGCCCACGTTCTTGGTGCCGCAATGAGCAACAGAAAATCAGACGTCGGCAAGGCTTCCTTGCTGATGCACACGGTTTTTTCGGACAGGCGCAGACTTGTGAATATGTGCCCCGAACTTGAGGATAAACCTCACCTGATTTTCAGAGAGCAGTGCAGAAGATTGGGCAGATTTATCCGCTTGAAAAAAGAGCGCAAATCCAACCTTGCTGCAGAAGGCATTGCTCTCGGCAAGCAACGGATGGAATTGCTCAAAAAATATAAATTGCTCTGATTTTTATTCCGAGGTGTAGATATGAGATATATAAGAATAGTTGTTTCGGTTCTGTTTATTCTGTCGCTTGTTTTCATCGGCGGAGCCACTGTTGTTCAGCGTCTTCGCCTTGATCCCACTCTGCCCGTCATTACGGGACCCGAAGAGCCGCTGAAGATTTCCTGCAACTACACGCAAGAGGATCTTTTGCAGGGTTTGAAAGCTTATGACGAAAAAGACGGCGACCTGACTGATGAGATTATGGTCAGCAACTTTTCACGTTTGCTCGAAAAGGGCACCTGCAAGGTGAACTACGTTGTGTTCGACTCTTCAAATCAGCCCGCTTCCTTCTCAAGAGAAGTCATTTTTACCGATTACCGTTCACCCGAAATTCTGCTTTCAAAGCCGCTTGTTTTTCAAAAGAACTCAAACGAAACCCTCTTCAGCTATATCGGCGCCCACGACGTTCTTGGCGGCGACATAAGCTCCCTTGTGCGTATTACGGATTCAAACGTAAATATGCTTGAAGCGGGCGATTATTCTCTCAGAATTGAGGTCACAAACTCCTTTGGCGATACCGTAGAACACATTCTTCCTGTTCATATTCTTGAGCTGGTTGACAGCAAAGTTTCAATAAAGCTGACGGAAAACATTGTTTACCTTAAAGCAGGCGACAAATTTAACCCGTCAGAGTACGTTGAAAGCGTTTCCAACACGGACGGTACGGAACTTGATAAAAGCATTGTTGCCGTTGATGCTTCAACGGTCAAAACCAACGTCCCCGGAATATATGAAGTCTATTACTCCGCAGAGCAGCACGCTTCGTCCAAAGGTTTCACTGCTCTGACGGTAATTGTTGAATAAAGGGGTGAGATAAGTGAATTTAACAATCAGCGATATTGATTTCAGAAGCATATTCAAAGATTTGTTAAGAAACGCTTTGTATATTATTCTTGCAGCACTGATAGGCTTTTTTGCGCTTTCCGGTTATTACGCTCTGACGTATAAACCCGAATACACCTCAACCTCCGTTCTTGCAGTTTCTGTTAAAAACAACAACGGCACAGCCTATTCTTCGCTCTACCTTACAAAAGAAATGGCAGGCATTTTTACCGAGGTTTTTGAAAGCGATGCGTTGAAAAAGAGAATTGCCGCCGATATGGGCGTGAGCTCTGTTGACGGCACAATAACCGTTGATATTGTTGAAGAAACCAACCTTATCACCCTCAAAGTTGTTGCCGATACTCCAAAAAACGCTTATCTGATTATCAACTCGGCGCTCAGGAATTACGACACCGTTTCGGATTATCTTTTTACAAACGCAAACATAGATATACTCAAGAATCCGTCTATTCCGTATTCTCCGTCAAACACTCAGAATCACCGTTCACAATGCATTCTTGCCAGTTTGCTTGCCGCTTTTGCTGTTGCCGCTGCGGTTGCTCTGCTATCCTTTTTGCGTCCCACAGTCAAAAACCTGCGTGCAGCAAAAAAGAATCTTGACGGTAACGTTATAGGCACAATACCGTATATCAAAAAATCCGGGCATACCTTCCTGCGTTCAAAAAGCAAAAAAGTCCAAAAGACCGCCGCACTTATCACAAGTTTCTCCACAGGTATGCCTTTTATTGAATCAACCAAACGCATTTCAACCATTATCCGCCACACAATGCAAAACAACGGCGATAAAATAATTGTTGTTACAAGCGTTGCGGAAAACGAAGGCAAATCAACGTTTGCGGCAAACATGGCGCTTTCAATTGCGCAAAAGAATTTCAAGGTGCTTCTGATAGATACAGACCTTAAGAAACCGGCAATGTATAAGATTTTTGAACAGGATACCGAGAACACCGTATTTTTAAGCGATGCAATTGATAACGATATTGTTTTCAGCGATCTTCCCGTTAAAATCAACGATAACCTGAGCTGTGTTTTTCAGATTAAATCTTTTGCCGATTCATTTGATAAGCTTTCTGAACCCACACTTGAAAAAATGATGACTTATTTCAGAAGCAACTACGATTATATTATTCTTGATTCCCCTCCCGTTTGCTTTGCCTCGGACTTTGAAGCGCTTCTGAAATATGCAGACACCGCAACCGTTGTGGTTCGTCAGGACAGAGCGGATATAGGCTCTGTCAACGATGTTTCAGATATTATCCGCAAACACAAAAAGAATTTTGCAGGATACGTTCTGAACTCTTTCCGCAGCTCCCGTTATTCAGAACTCAGTCGATACAACTATCATTATAAATACGGACATTACGGCTACGGCAAATCGGAGGTGCGTAAAAAATGACAGAAAAAAGCTTTGATGCTGAAATAAAAAGAGAATTAAAAATCAATCTGTCTGCTGTTTTGCGTAACTTTGTCAGACTGTTTCTCAAACTCTGGTCTCTGGTTGCCGTTCTTATTTTGCTCGGCGGTATTATCGCTTTTGCCTTTACCGCATATACCTTTAATCCGATATACCAAACCGAAGCAACTTTTACGGTTACGACTAACACAAACGGCTCGCTGAGCGGTTCGGGTTACGGATTCTTTTACGATTCAGGTACGGCAGAGCAGCTCGGTCTTACATTTCCGCACATCCTTTCTTCGGAACTTTTCACCGACGCCGTAAAAAAAGAGCTTGGCTCAGACGTCATAAACGGAGCAATTTCCGCTTCGGTCATACCTGATTCCAATATGATAACAATGTACGTAACAAGCGCTGACCCCGAGGATGCAAAAAACATTCTTGAAGCGGCAATCAAGGTTTATCCCGACGTTTCAAGGTTTGTTATCGGCGAAACAAAATTCAACATCATTGACCCTGCGGTTGTTCCGAAAACGCCGATAAACACGCCCGATTATCCCAAAAGCATTCTGATCGGCTGTGCCGTCGGTGCCGTTCTCGGACTTCTGCCCATTCTTGCAGTTGCTCTTTTGCGCCAAACAATCAGCAGCGAAGATGAAATTCAGAACATTATCAACGTTCCTCACCTTGTAACTCTTCCGAGATATAAGGAAAAGAAAAGAAAAAACAAGAATGTAAACCAGGCAAAGATTATCACTCACCGTGCATCGCCTCAGCTTGCAGAAAAACTTGAAGCCCTGAGAATGCGTGTCGAAAAAGAGCTGTCAGGAGAAAAAAACGTGCTCCTTGTGACAAGCACACTTCCCAACGAGGGCAAATCTCTGATTTCGCTTAACCTGGCATATTACCTTGCCAAACACGGAAAAAAGGTGCTTCTTATAGACGGAGACCTCCGAAAGCAGTCCCTGTGGGCATCAATATCCGCAGAAAGCATTGAAAAAGCTGTTCTTGACAGCAGCACCATGCCCGAGACCTTTTCTTCAATCAATCCCGTCAACTTTAAGCCCAACACGGTTAATTTTGAGGATTCTTCGCTGAAATTTGACTTTATCGGCGGTAAAACGCCCGAAGCCGAAACGTCCGCCCTGCTTTCGGTTAAACTTAGTGCGATTGTTTCAAGCCTGAAAAGCAATTATGATTACGTTATCATTGATACTCCTCCTGCTTCAGGCTTTGAGGACGTTATTCTTGTCAACGATTACTGTGACGCTCTTTTATACGTAATTAAATATGACTTCGCATATAAATCCAAAATTATCGAAACACTCTCGCTTCTTGCAGATTCAAACGCATCTGTAATCGGTTACGTTTTTAACAGCGTGCCGTACCTGCACGGCGAAAGAGGCAAATACGGCTATGGCAAATACGGTTACGGTAAGTATGGCTATGGCAAATACGGATACGGTTACGGTTACGGCTATAATCAGGAAAATGGTGAGAAACATGATGGCTAACAAAAAATTGAGAATCACCCTCAATATCGTCGGCATACTCGCCCTTATCGCAACCGTCGGCCTCATAGCCTTTTCCGTACACCTGTCTCACGGTGACAAAAAAACAAACCAAAACGCCGTTGAAAGCATCGGTTCAATAATCTTTGACTCTGATGAAATAATTTTTGACGGTTCTGCTCCGCTCGACCTTATGACAGGCGTTCACGCTGATGACGGTAACGGTAACGATATCACGGCTGCCGTGAATGCAATAATTACGTCTGACGGAACGCAAAACAGAAAAACCGTCAGATACACCTGCTTTGATGCGGACGGTCACAGCCTGACCGCCACAAGAACCCTTGTTATGAAAAACTACAGCGGTCCGTCGCTCAACGTTTCTCAACCGTTACAGCTTGATGCAGCTGATCTTGTAAATCTCATAACACATATGCAAACAAACAACCTGATATCGGCATATGACGGCTTCGGCAAAAACATTACTTCTCAGGTCACTTGTCTGCGAGAACCCGTTTCAACAGGTTTTTATAAAATGACGTTCCGTATTGCAAATGAATATCAGGACGAAAAAACCGTTTCTGTGTATGCATCGGTCAGCGGTAAAGTTGATGATCCCGTATTTGAACTCTATTCCGACTCGGTTTCAACACCGATGGGCAAAAGCTTTGAGCCTATGAACTTTGTTGTTTCGCAAGCGGCTTGCGTTGGCAAAATTGACGTTGATTCAAACGTTGATATACAATCCCCGGGCGAATACCGCGTAATATACACCGCCTATTCAACCGACAGATCTGCCAGAATAACAAAAACCATGAAGGTAACCGTTACGGGTGATTCCTATGGTTGATATTCACACACATATTCTGCCGGCTTACGATGACGGAGCCGCAGACGTTTACGATACTCTGGAAATGCTGCGTATTGCCGCAGATAACGGCACAAGAACAATCGTTGCCACTCCTCACAGCAACCTGCCAGGCAAACCTGCCCGAAGTTGCAGTGAAATAAAAAGAATTGTTTCCCTGCTCAATCAGGCTGCAAAAAAAGAGAATATAAACATAACAGTCCTGAGCGGTATGGAAATTTTCGCAACGGATGACGTGGCAAAAAAGCTGAAAAACGGAGAGCTGCTTACTGTAAACGACACAAAATATCCGCTTATTGAATTTGATTTTGAAACAGACAGCTTTTTTGTTTTCCGTGTTCTTGAAAGTGTCATATCCGAAGGATATACGCCCATAATCGCTCATCCCGAGCGTTATCGCTGTATTGCCGAAAACATCAGCCTTGCTTACGAGCTTTACCGTATGGGAGCCGTTATACAGATTAACAAAGGTAGTGTCAGGGGCAGATTCGGCAATAAAGCTGCTTCTGCCGCCGCAACAATTCTGAATCACAGGCTTGCTGCCGTTGCCGCTTCAGATGCGCACAATATCTTCACCAAAACTTCTGATTTATCAGAGTTTGCAATTTTTCTGGATATGAACTTCGGTTCGGGTTGCTCGTCGCTGCTTTTGAATGAAAACCCGCAACGCATAATCAGCGGCAAAGACGTTCACTGGCAGTCACCCATACCGTTCAGGTAATAAGTTTTCTTCTCTGCTTTTGCTGCGTAACAAAAATTTTTTCTTGCGTCTTAACGTTTGATAAGGAGCTTTTTGAATGCTGAAGAAAAATAATATTCTTAAATCCAACGTCGGTCAACTTGCCGTATTAAGCGTGTGCTTTATTGCAGGTATGTTTCTGTTTTCAATGAGCACAAGTCCTCTGACAGCAAATATGCTTGGCCTTGACTCTTCAATCTTCTCACTGCTGGGCAAAGGTATTGCTTCGGGCAAAACACTTTATGTTGATCTGTTTGACCACAAAGGTCCTTTGATCTTTTTTGTCAATGCTTTGGGACATATGCTTGGCGGAAGAACGGGGATTTTCTTTATCCAATGTCTGAACGGGCTTGTTTGCCTCTTTCTGTTATACAATACGGTCAGAATTCTGAAGCCTGAAGAAGATTATCTTTCTTTAAAAGACCTTTTATTCATTTTTGTTCCTTCATATACATATTTTTTCTACACATTTGAACGCGGAAACCTTACAGAGGAATATTCTTTGTTGTTTATATGCATTTCTCTTTTCTTGTTTTGCAAATATGCAGCAAATGAAAAAGACACCTCTGCACACAATCCCGTTTATGCCGCAGTTTACGGCGTTTCGTTTGCCGCTCTTGCTCTTTTCAGGCTGAACAATGCTGTCACTGTCTGCGCAGGTATATTTGTGATTTTTTGTAATCTCATTTACAAGAAGCAGTTCAAAAACCTGTTTTTAAACCTTGCTGCAGGCACAGCGGGTATGGCTGTTGTTATCGTTCCGACTCTGCTTTATTTCAATTCAAAATCCGCTTTGAACGATATGATTTACGCAACGTTTCTGCATAACTTTCAGATAGCAGCCAACACGGGCCATGAATCTGTATTAAGCAAGCCGCAGATATTCCTTATTCTTTATGCCCCCATTGGAGTTTCTGCTTTTCTTTGGATTGCAAATGCTCTGAAAGAAAAAAAGCTTTCTTTTTTCGATTGCCTTGCAGGAACAATTCTGATTCTGAATCTTGCTTCTTTGTGGATTGCGAACAGATTTCCCCACTATTTTGCAGTGTTTGTACCCGTTTACTCAGTATGCATCGCAAAATATCTTCCCACAGTCTCATTTAAAAAACTCAGCACTTTTGTGCTTGTATGCAGCTTTGCATTAAGCGCGGTAGGTCTGGGATATTATGACTATTATAAAAACTTCAACAGTTATTTTATTACAAAAGAAACCACAGCCCGCAGCGAAGCAATCAAAAAAGCTCTTGAGATTATTCCGGAAAATGAAAAGGATTCTGTTATAGGATATCAGATCAGAACCGACGTTTATCATTATGCAGATATCATTCCTTGCTACAAATATTATACATTGCAAGAAACCTGGGCAATAACCAATCCACAGATTACGGACGATTTTTTCGCATGGATTGAAACAGAAAAACCGCTTTGGGTAATTAAAGATACCGAAAGCAGCAACGAGATATTTGAAAATATCCTCGAAGAGCACTATGAAGAAAAGATCAGAAATGAATATATTGTAATTTACAAGTTGAAAACCAAGTATAATGAATGTTTCGTTAATACGCATACAATAAATAAAAAGCCATAACCTTTATTCTGGTTATGGCTTTTTATTTGGTTTTACATATGTTTCAAGAAATCTGTTGTTATTTGAAATTGCGTTAAATTCATCTTCAAACTTTTTGCGTGCACTCTTTCGCATCTCATTATATTCTTTTTGTGAAAGACTTGAAATACGTCTGAAGCGGTCTGCAAGTTCTTCATCAGTAAAGTCAGGCTTTACCAAATAACCGTTTACACCATGGTCAACTATCTCCGACGTCCCTCCAACATCAGTTGCAATTGCAGGTATGCCAAAGCTCATAGCTTCCATAATCGAAACCGGCAGTCCCTCACTCTTGCTTACGTTAACAAAAAAGTGATACGGATTATTTGCGTATTCCTCATAAATCTCTGTGTTAGGTACAGTGCCGGTAAATCTGACTTTTATATTGCTGTTCACATCAAGCTTTCGGGCGTATTCTTTCAACTTTTCAAAATCTTCGCCGCCGCCAATGTGAGTCCAACTGACATCAATATCTTTTACAAGAGCAAGAGCGTCAACAATCCTGTCAAGACGTTTAACGTCAACAACCCTGGCACAAGAAACAAGACGTAACACCTTAGTATCAGCAATGGGATTTAGCTTTCCTTTATCGATAGCTCCAAGCCTGAAAACGGATATTTTATCCTTTACTGAATACCTTTCTTCAAGATATCGCCTGCCGTTTTCGGATATCGTTGCAATGTTTGTGAGTGCATCACATATCTGCCCTTGAAACGGAATATAGTTGCCTGTGTTGCGTTCGTGGTAAACATCAAATCCGTGAGCTCTTGATACGGTTTTGTTTATTCCGAGTTTTTGAGAAAAGCGAACTGCCGCATATGCAGGAATGCTCAGCCAATAGCTGTAAACCAATTCGACACTGCATTCCGGATGCTTCTTGAGCCATTTGCGGGCAATCATTGCTCTGTGGTTGCCGCACATTGAAACAACAAATAATCTGTATAAGCTGTCGAGCGTGAGCTTTTTATTTTTTATTAACCAAAGCAACTCTTTATATACAATTTTGTCTGTAAGCGCAAGCGGCAACGCCTGAAGGATATCTGCCGCACGCTTACTCAAAGTGTAATCGCCGACTACCTCAATAACGTCGTCCTCTATCTGCCGTGTCGGTTTCTCACCTTTTTTTGATGCGGCAACAATCAACACCTTATCAAAATAGTTTTTATAGATGTGATATTCGTTTTCAATAAAGGGTTCAAAGTTACCGAACGGAAAACCCAACGTAAATAAAATCAACGTACGTTTCATCAGCAAACACCATTTTCACACGTAATTAAGGCAGCTTTGTAGCCGTTCCCCACTCAGGGAACACAAACCTGTAATCAATAAAAGCACTCCGATCAATGTAAAAAGCATTGAAGAACCATATGCCCATCAAGGCAAAAATCATAAGATAGAACAAAACGCGTTCCTCTTTCTTTTTAGTAGAACGGATAACGTAAGGAACAATAAAAACATAGCCTATCTTCAGCGCATCAAAAACTCTGAACGGCAGCATCAAAGCGCCTGAATTGAACATAAAAACAAAAGCTATCAAGGCATAATTGATAATCGCCGAGCCATTGGGCGACATTGCGCAAATCGTATCATAGTTGTTTATACACATCACCAAAATCGCAAGTGTGAAAATTGCATATGACGAGGCAAATCCCGCAAATGTATATCTGCTGTCTGTAAAAACGTTCATCACCGTTCTGAGAATAATCTGTGTGACGGGATAAAGCAAAATAAAAGTAATGCATAGGGTTATAAGCGTTTTGCGTTCAATATGAACACAGCAAGCAATATAAACAACCAGATATATAAGCGCAATGGAGTGGAACAACAAAGCAAAAAGAAAAGCGGCAATACAAAGTACGTCTCTCTTTCTTGTTCTCGGACTTGTAAAAACATTTGCAAAAACAGCAATTGCTATGCCCTCAACAATCCCCTGACGCAAAGCTGAATAAGCATCAAAATAAACCATCAGGAACAAAAAAGTGATTACGCTCAACAAGGGCGAAACAGAGGCTTTGTATATTCCATAGGAAACGCACAGCATAAAAACCAAGCCCAGAAAAAACAGAAACCAGAAAAACGGTACGCCCAGCTTTGAAAACACCGAACAGAGTCCGAAAAAACCCTCTTCAAATCCGTGAGTGTTAAGACCCTCTGATGCAGCCGCATACGCTGTGCTGTATGACTGACCGTAGCGGCTGTCGTGTCCCACATTCCACCTGAAAAGAATCAGAAACGTAAGCGGAAGCAAAATAACAAAAGATGCAAAAAAACTTCTGGGCGTTCTCGAAAACACCCGCAATTCACGATATTCGGTTGTTTTACACAGGAAATGCGACAGCAAGGCAACAAAACCTATTGCCACATAATATACTGCAGAAGCACCCATAATTTATCATCACCGATTTATAAAATCAACAACTTTGGTTAACGTCTGTTTCATTCCGCTTTTAGCTTCAACGTAACTGCGGATTGCCTCAGCCGTTTCAAATCGCATATCACCCTGAAGATTGCACCTGTCACAAAATGCATCAACTGCGGTCATATCCACAGGCGATTCGTCGGCAGGCACTCTGAGCATATAGGGAAAATCATCATCAATAATATCGACCTTGCACGAGTTGATAAACGGTATGCCTTTCGCTCCGTATTCACGGCTTTTGAGTGAACTCAGAACATCAACGCCCGTTCTGTGGCGTGCAAGCGAATCAACACCGATTGCGCATTTTTCATAAAGAGCATCAAGCTTTTCGCCAAACATCGCTCCCTCAAGCAACACGTGACCGTGAAGCTTATATTCATCAATAAGAGCCTTATATTTGCCGTATTCCCTGCCCTCGCCGACAAGGTGCAGAATAAAGTTTTTGTGTTCAATTGAATTGTCTGCATAATAATTGTGCATACCCTCAATCATTCGTTCGTAGCCGTGCCACTCTCTCATGGCGGAAACCGCAACAATATGGGTCACATCATCGGGCAGTTTTTCTTTAACAAGCTCCATTCTTGAAAAATCAAAACCGTTCGGAATAACAATTGCAGGTACACCCAGAATTTCTTTATGCTCGCCGTAAAAAGTTACTATTGCGTCAAGATACTTGTGAAGCTGTTTTCGGTAAATCTTATCAACGGCAATTCTGACCTTTGAGCCGATGCCGTATTTATTCTCTTCATCATAGGGATACGTCGGAAGCTCAAGCACAATCTTTTTGCAACGTTTTCTCAACACCTTCAGCAACGAAATAAAATCCCCGTCGGAAAAATCATATCTTATATAACAAGCATCATAGCTTTTGTTTTTGATATGTTGCTTTATGTCTTTTATCTGAACGTGTTTATCTATAAGATTTCTTGCTCTTACGTTATTGATTACGGGTTTGTGCCGTACTGTTACCCTATAGTTTTCGGCATCGTTGATAATCGCAGTGTCCGAACCTATTCGGCCAAGCAATTCAACATCAAACCCGTGCGCTTCAAATGCGCGGCACTGCGAAAACACCTTTGCCGTGGGGCCGAAATGAAGATTTGAAAAATTATTGAAAGCAATAAACAAAAGCTTTTTCACAGCTGTATCTCCTTGAATTTTCATTGATTGTGTTTGCTTAAATAGAAATTCTGCAGCCACGGAGTTGTGGTATGAATATCATAGCCCGCAGACTTAATCCGTTCATACGTATCCTCTCTCGGCTTAAGCGCAGCAGCCTCAAGCTTTTCGCACCATTTTTCAACAGGCTCGTCAAGCGAAAGATACTCAACCATACCGATGGCGTTCATCTCTTCCGTAACACCGTCTGAAACTACACAGTGCAGACCGCTCGCCTGCGCTTCTATACCTGCCACGGGCAAGCCTTCCCAAAGCGACGTCAAGGTGAACGCATCTGCTGCCTGCAGAATATCGGGCACGTCGGACCTCATACCAAGAAAACGCGTATTTTTCTCAAGACCGTATTCCTTCGCCTTCGCCTTGACTTCATCCTCGCAGGGACCGTCGCCTGCAAAAACAAAAACGGCATCGTTGTGTTTTTCTTTCATTTTCTTAAGAACTTCCATAAGGAATATCTGATTCTTTTCTTTTCTGAAACGGCTTACGCATACAACCGTTATTCCGTCTCCGAGGTCAAGTTCTTTTCTCATTTTTATGCGTTTCTCTTCATTAAAGCGAAACTTATCGGCATCAACGGCGTTTGCTATAACCTTAACCTTGCCGCTTTTTATTGCATCTTCAGGGTAAAACCAGTTTTTTGCAGCTTCGGAGCAGGCAAACATATCGGTCGCATATTTGCATATAGGCTTCTGAAGGATATCGGTCACTCTGCCAATCAATCCGTGTTTTGCCTTTGTGTTGTGACTGTGGGAAATTATGCAGGTTATGCCTCTTTTTTTGGCAATAGGCATATATATTCCCGCTGTGTTTGTCATATGGCAATGAATAATTTTATATTCTTTATGCTCATCAAAAAACTTCTTCAAAGCCTTGATATATGCAAACAAACGCCAGTAATAACCTTTAGTCTCGTCTTTGAGCGCAGGCATTTCATATATTCTGCCGCCAAGCGCACGAATTTCATCATTGAATGCGGCTTCTCTGCCGTAATGAGCAAGAAAATCAAACTGAACCTTCTCCCTGTCAATGTTGCGGTAGATGTTCATTATCATTGTTTCTATTCCGCCCCGATCCATTCTGCCGATTATCTGGAGAACTCTTATCGGATTTTCGCTCATTTCTTCACTTCCCTTTTATCAGTGCAGTTTATTTCACCGACGTCTCTTTGACAGCGGTGGTGTTCCCCTTTTCAACGCCCTCTGTGCTGTCTTTCTGGAACATGACCTGAACGGTAAGCATAATAAGCTTGATGTCCGTAAAGAACGACATATCCGCAACGTACATCAGATCCATCTGAAGCTTGTCGTAGGGCGTGGTGTTATATTTGCCGTAAACCTGTGCATATCCTGTCAACCCAGCCTTGACCTTAAGACGCAATGCAAATTCAGGCAGCATTTCTTCATACTGCTGCGCGATTTCGGGTCTTTCGGGTCTGGGACCGATCAGTGACATTTCACCTTTAAGAATATTTATAAGCTGCGGCAGCTCATCAAGACGTGTGGCTCTGATAAATCTGCCGACCTTTGTTATTCTGTCATCATTATCGGCTGCAAGGCGTGCAACACCGTCTTTTTCCGCATCGACCCTCATGGAGCGGAATTTTATGATTTTAAACACCTTTGCATTTTTTGTAAGCCTTTGCTGCTTATAAAAAACAGGACCTCTGTCTTCAATTTTTATTGCCAGAGCTACAAGAAGCATTGCGGGAGATGCAAATAAAAGCATCAGTGCAGACACCGCAATATCCATGGCTCTCTTAAGCGCAAGGGTTGCAAATGTCTTGTCGCCCGAATTATAAGTCAGAACGGGAACGTTGAAAAGATATTCTCTTTCGGCGGTACTTACAAGAACGTCGCCGATTGACGGGCGGACTATTACTTTTTTATTGTGTTCTATAAGATATTTGAAAATATCATTTCGCTCCTGAAGCAAAATACCGCATAAAACAACAACCTCCGCTTCAAGAAGGATTTCTTTAACCTGTGATATGTCTCCGTCATAATCGTTTAAATTGATTGTTTTGATAACGCGAAAATTCTTGGTATCGTTATTAATAGCTTCAATTGACTCATATGCCAGTCTGTCAGAATAAACAACAATCGTTTCTGCCGCAGGATTAACTGCAAAATGAATTCTGACAGCCGTTATATTCCAGATAACCGTCAGAATAACCTGAACGGGAACCATAAGTGCAAGGTCAGACAAATCGGGTAAGTTTCTCAGAGCTATGATGATTGCCAGAAAAATGATAATATCGCTCAATGCGAGACTCAAAAAATGTTTGACACATAAATCCAACGGTTTTGCTTTATGAACCTCAAATGCAGAATAGGTTGTCAGAAATCCCGTAAAAGCTATGGCAAAAACGGCAGCAAGAAAAACCGTTGTCTTTCCTGTGATATAATACCTCGACTGCGTTGAAAGCCAGGTTACAACAAAAAACGCAACCTGTGCTATCACATACAACAATTTATAGAAGAACAGGATTGTTCTTCCTTTTTCGTTTTTCTTCTTATGGTTAAAAGTATTTACACTTTTATTTGCCATATTACCACCCGATTACTGATAGATATTTAAACTGAAAAGCGCTTTGCAACACACAAACCTCAACCTTTTCTGACAAATAATTATATCAAAATCAAACATTAAAATCAATAGAAACCTCTTAATTTGCATTTGTTCCGCTTCAAAGTAATTAATAAAAAACAAATTAATGTTGAATTATGGTTCCATATAATGTAAAATAAAAACAGTTCAGAACGTTTTTACGGATGTGATTTGAAATGTTATCAAAATTCAAGCGCCTTCTCGCAATTCTTTCTGCATTTGTTATTGCTGTGTTATCCGCTGTGCCCGTTTCGGCAGGAATTGAGCATCTTATTCTTCATCAGCCTACAACAAGCGAGCCTTTCATCACGGTCAGCAACGCATATCACGCAACCTATCAATGGTATATTGCCGACCCGGATGAAGACGAAGAATTCACCGAAAAAACAGACATATCGCCTGTTGACGGTCAGATATCCCGTTACCTCACTGCCATTCCCGACGGCAAAAAGTATGTATGCGAAATCATATGGTCAGACGGAATCCGGAAATTTTCCGACGTGATAACAAACAGCTATGCAATAACTCATCAGCCGTCCGCTTCAGAGCCTTACGTTACTCTCAACAATTATTCAGGTGCCGTCTTTCAATGGTACAAAAGCAATTTCAGTTCCGTTACCGTTGCGGATATTGCGGGAGAAAATACACTTGCAGCCTCCACCGTCTATGACGGCAGTTATGCCGAAGGATTATGGCAGGGTACAGCCGACACGCCTGTTGATATTGAATTTGAGCTTAAAGAAAACCAGCTCCTCACCGTAACGCCGTCAGCAGGTTTTGACGGCACGGTTGAGGAATACGGCGAAGCTTTTCTGAGTTCTCGTTCAGGTGTTTATACCTATTTTGCAAATGAAGATGCCCGCTTTAATCTCTGCATCGAAAACGACGAAAGCTTTTCTGCAAAAGTGGAAATAATAACGTTCACCAACGCCTCTCCCGTAAGCGGTCAGACAAGCAATACCCTTTCGCTCAACGCAGACGGTGAATATTATTTTTGTGAAATAACAGGCAACGGTAACGCAAAACTCACAACACCGTCTTTTAAATTTGACCTTGCAATTACTCATCAACCGGATGCAAAAGAGCCGTTTGTTGAGATAAACACAAATAAAAGCACAGCATTCAGATGGTTTGAAACAACCGAAGCTACATATAAAATAACAGACAATCCGACAGGCGAAAACGAACTTGAAATCCGCAACCTCTGGGTAGGTTCATATGAAAACGGTCAGTGGAACAGCAATGCGTCAGGCACTTTCGAGGGTCAGGTGTTACTCCGCAAAGGTCAGACCGTAAGCATTGTTCTTCCCGAAAACTTTGAAGGCGGAGTCGGCGGTCTCCAACTCAAAAACGGAGCTTACACATACACTGCGGAAACAAATGAAAAGTTCCATATTTATCTCAAGAACCCTACCACGTTTGCCCTTGATATTTATATATCTGAATTAAAAAACGAAAAAGAAATCACAGAGCTTACACAAAACAAATTTACTCTGCCCGTTGACGGCAAAACGTACCGCTGTTCTGTTTTTGTTGACGGAAACGAACTGCTGAGCGATACGTTTGTTAACTCTTACACTATAACCCGCCAACCTGCAGAAAACGAACATTTCGTCGAAACCAACGATAATAACGAAGTAAGTTATCAGTGGTATAAAGTTGAAAAAAAGCTTCTCAACGTTACCGATTCGGTCAGCTCAGAGAATGAAATTGTTCCCTATCACATCTACAAAGGCGTTTTTGCGCAAAAGCTCTGGCAATCTCAAAACGGCAGGCTCGATTTTGAGCTGTCACTTAAGAAAAACGACGTTATTCTTGTCAGCCTTTCCGATGACCTGAACCAATATGTCACTGTCAACGAAATTGAAACAAGCTTTTCTGACGGCATTTTTGCATATATCGTTCCTTGTAACGGACTTTTTAACCTGTTTGTTTCTTCGCCAAGCAGCGCTGCAAACTTCTCTGCCACGGTCAAGGTGTTAAGGGGTGTCAGGAGTACACTCTTGAATGATGCGAACGCCACTCTCAACGCTATCAGCAACGGCGAATACCTGTGTTCCGTAACTTTTTCCGACGGAACGATGCAAGAGAGCGATTTTATAACGGTTACAAACGGCGCTCTCGATTCTCTTGAAAAAGAACTTGGTGAAATTGCAGAAAACGTAACGGAAAATGACAAAGAAGCAATTCTGGAAATTGCGGCAGCAGCAAGCGAGCTTTCGCCTGCAGATACAGACGAAACCGAGCGAATAAAAGCGATATCCGACACCGCCGCCAACCTGCTCGGTATCATAACGCAGAAGTCAAATGCCGTAACGTCGCTTGTTTCTGCAGTTGAAGAATATGATATCGGTAAGCTTGTTCCTTCGGACAAAAATGCTTTGGTATCAATCAAAGGTAAGATTTCCGACCTTCTCGAAGGCGGGAACCTCTCACAGAATCAAATCAATGCTTTAACCGCCTTGATTGACGATTGTGACAGGTTGATTGAGAAAATTGACAGCCTGAATATCACTGTTTCAATTGTCAACAATCCGAAGAAAACAGAAATCAATTACGGTCAGACTATCACTCTTCGGGCAAGTGCAACCGATATGCCGACAGGCTCAAAAATCGTCTGGTATGTTGACGGTGAATCGCTCGCAGAGGGTGAATGCTTTGATTTTTCACCCGAAAAAGATTCTGCCGCCACGGTGAAACTTCTTGATGAAAACGGAACCGTCATTCTCGGAAAAGATGCGGAAGAAATCAGCGACACCGAGCAAATTGACGTCAAAACCAATTTCTTTATCAGGCTCATAAACTTCTTCAAAAAACTGTTCGGAATAATCCAGACAATTGTTCAGACGGTCGTATAAGCAAAGCTTTGCAATGCTTCAAAACAACATTGAACACTAAATAACAAATTATAAAATGAATTAATCTAACAGGATGGCTTAAAATGGCTGAAAAAAAAGAAAAATCCTTTTTAAACGACTTTTTCACTCTCGGAGTAGGAACGTTTTTATATTTGCTGGTTGGTGTTATCGGCACGCCGATTATAACAAGGTTGGTTGACCCGATTGATTACGGAAAAATGTCGATGATAACAGTTTACAGCGGCATAGGCGTCCTCGTCTGCGGGCTTGGACTCGACCAGGCTCTCGCACGCTTTTTCTATCAGGAAGAAAATGTTGATTTCAAAAGAAAACTGTTGCAGTTTTGCTGTGCAATACCCTTAATGTTTACAGCAGCACTGGGTGTTTTACTCTTCGTGTTCCGCAATTTATCATCTGCTCTCGGTTACGAAATGATTTCACTTACCGAGCTTATTCTGCTGATTCTGAACGTTGTTGCTCAGCTTCTCCACAGGTACGGAATGCTTGTTTTAAGGTTGCGTTACTCTACAAAGATGCATTCCGTTGTAAACATAATTCAAAAAGCATCTTACATTATAGTAACAGTGTTGTTTGTTTGTTCAACAAACATAGACCATTTCCTGATTCTTGCAGTTTCAACAATATTCAGCAGCTTTTTTGCATTTTTTGTTGAGGCAATTCACGAGCGTGACGTATGGAAACCCGTTCCCGTCAGCAGTAAGCCATCCTTAAACAAAAGTGAGCTGTTAAAATACAGCATTCCGCTTATGTTTTCAGGCGGAATTTCTATGCTTTTCAATTCGCTGGACCGATTAGCAATTAACCATTTCTGCACTCTTTCGGATGTCGGCGTTTACGCAAGCGCAATGAACCTCATGGCTGTTTTTTCGGTAATTAAAACGTCTTTTAACGCAATATGGATGCCTTCAGCCGTCAAACATTATGAGGAAAAACCGGAGGACAAAAGGTTTTATCAGCAAGGAAATGCTTTTATTTCCGCATTGATGATTATATTTGGTGCTGCAGTTGTTCTGTTTAAAGATTTGTTCGTTCTTCTGTTAGGTGCTGAATATCACGAAGCTTCAAAAATAATTCCATTCCTGATGTTTGAGCCTATCATGTATACTGTTTCAGAAACAACAGCAACCGGAATTGTAGTTCAGAAAAAATCTGCCTATCAGCTCGCTGTTGCCGGCATTTCTTGCCTTATCAACTTTATAGGCAACACCATGTTAACTCCGCTTCTGGGACCTCAGGGTGCGGCAATATCAACAGGAATTTCTTATATTGTTTTCTTTGCACTCAGAACACACCTTGCAAACAAAGTGTTTTATGTTGATTACAAATTGTCAAGATTCGGTGCTTCAACCATTGCGTTGCTTATTTTTGCCATATACGGAAGCTTTCACTCTTTTTCGATTATTCAAGTTGCAATGTTTCTTGCAGTAACCGTAATCACATTGTTATCATACAGAGAGTATATACCGTTCGCAATACGGTATGGCAAACAAATCGTTAATAAACTTCTGAAAAAGAAAAACTAACTCACTAAGCAACATAACGTTTATATACCCTTCGGCAAAAATCAACACGATTATTTGCTGATAAAAAGGAGGACTGTAATGGCAAAAAAAATCGGATATATTCGTGCCCGTTATCCGGAAACACGAAACATAATCAACAAAGCTGCAGGTAACCCTGAATACGTTCAAATAGCAAAATTCCATAATAGCCTTCTTATTCTTTCACGAGCCCGCGAGATACTGACAGGTAAATTATTGCACCGTCTTATTCCGTTAAACTGGGACAGGCATGCAGTTTATAAAACAATGATTCCGCCACGCGTTGACATAATCCACACCTTCAATGCTGTTTGTGACACAGATATTCCTTGGGTTTCTACGTTTGAAAGCGTGATTCCCCGCACCAACCAAACGTGTAACAGTGCCTGGCAGCAAGCTCCGCAAAAAGCCGATAAACTCAACAAAAAAGCATTTGAACTTTTAAGAAAAAGCAGTTGCAAAGCGCTTATTGCAATTTCCGAAGCCAATAAAAATATGCAGCTTCAGATTATGGAAGCATTCGATGTTGATGGCAGGGAGGAAATTGCAAAAAAAATAACGGTTCTTCATCCTCCGCAGCCTTTATTGGTAACAGAAGAAGAAGTTCAGGAAAAATTTGAGAACGTTGAAAATTGTGTTGAAATCATTTTCGTGGGCGGCAAGTTTTTCAGAAAAGGCGGCGCAGAAATTGTAGATTCACTTACAGCTTTAGCTGAACACAAACAAAAATTTCATCTCACGGTTATCAGCAGCCTCGATTACGGTGATGATGTCAGCCGATCAACTTACGAAGATATGCTTCACTATAAGCAGATTCTTACAAACTCCGAATGGATAACCTATTATGAGCGGCTTTCGAACCCTGAGGTTCTTGAACTGTGTAAAAAAGCTCATATTGGGCTTTTACCTACAATGGCTGACACCTACGGTTATTCTGTTCTTGAGATGCAGTCTTGCGGCTGCCCTGTTATAACAACAGATATCCGTGCCCTGCCTGAAATGAATAATGATAGCTGCGGATTCATAATTAACGTTCCCAAAGCACCTTCTACAGAAGCTTTATACGAAACAGACGAAGAGCTTTCCGTTTTAAAAAAATCTATATATGACGGATTGTATTCTGCTTTTTCAGAAATTCTTGATAACCCCGGTAAGTTAAAAGCTAAATCTCACTCATCAATCGAAAAAATAAAAAAGGACCATTGTCCCCAAAAATACGGTCAAAGACTTGCGGAAATATACAAACTGTAATGCTAAACCCACACCTCGGCAATAACCAAGGTGTGGGTTTAATTTTGTTTTAACGTTTACTTGTTATTTCTCTCCTGCCGGGGTTCTGTTATGTTGTCAACCTCAACCACGTTGCCGTTTTCGTTGATTCTGTAAACCCTTGTGCAGTAATTAAGCATACTCGGTCTGTGGGTAGTGATAACCCTTGTTCTGTTGGGATAAACCTTCATAATATTCTTAAGAACAGCCTCTTCGGTTGCGGCATCAAGAGCGCTTGTTGCCTCATCCATAACAACAACCGGCGCATCTCTGAGAATTGCTCTGGCAATCGCCATACGCTGAACCTGACCTTCAGAAAAGTTTACGCCGTGTTCATCGATATTTGTATTAATTCCGCACGGAAGCTTATCAACAAAGCTCCATGCCTCAGCAATTTCAAGAGCTCTGATAAGCTCTTCTTCGGTTGCCTCCGGCTTAACAACGCGCAAATTGTCGGCAACTGTTCCCGAGAAAATGGCGTTGCCCTGCGGCACATAGGAGCAAAATCTTCTTGTGCTTTCACAAACGTTTATTTTTTGTCCGTCGGTTGTTTCCATTGTCATTTCGCCCGAGTCAGGCTGAACAAGACCGAGAACAAGCCTCAGTATGGTTGTTTTTCCTTCTCCGGAAGGACCTACAAAAGCAATCGTTTCGCCCTGCTTCGCAGTGAACGATATACTGTTGATAACAGGCTTTTCTGCATCGGGATATTTATACGTGAGGTCTCTGCATTTCAAAGTAATACCGCTTTCATTTGCGGGGACTTCCATTTTCTCTGCCTTTTTGCTGTTTTCAGAACTTTCAAGAGGCAAATCTGTGATTTCCATTATTCTGCCCGCTGAAGTGCCGATGCTGATTGCACCGGGAACATAGGAAACCAGAGCCGAAAACGACGCCGTAAGCTGACCCGAAATCTGCAAAAACAACGTCATCGTGCCGTAAGAAATTGTTCCCTGCCACAGTCTGTAAACGCCCCAGCCGTAGCTTGTATAGGCAATAACAAGACCCACGAGTGACATTATGAATGACATTATAATAGTGAATTTATCCTGGTCGAGCTTGATTTTTCTGTAAATATTCAGATTTTCCTGCATCTGATTGACGTAGCGTTTTGTGATATCGAACGCTTTGATTGTTTGCAGATTCTGAATTGATTCCGAATAAAAAGCAAGGATTCTGCCGTTCATTTCGCGGCTTTCTTGGCTGTATTTGCGAACCATTTTTGCCGATATTCTTGATGAAAGAACAAGAAACGGAGAACTCATAAACGCAAAAATCGCCATAACGGGGTCATAATAAAGAACAACCGCAAGGCAACCGATAAACTGCGCCGCTTTTGTTACAACACCGGGAATATAATTGATAACACTGTTTGAAACGCTGTTGACGTCACCCTCAATTCTGTTGAGAAGGTCGCCTGAATGGTATTTCCTGATGTTTTCCCACTTTGAAAACGTAATATGCTCATACACGTTTTCACGGATTTCGTTGCTGATTTTTGTGCCGACAACCGTTGCGATTCTTGAAACCACCGCTCCGACAATTGCTTTGGCAACGCTCAAACCGATTGCAAGCGATGCACTTCTGACAATCAGATTCTCATTGTGTGCAATAACAGAATCAATAAGATGTTTTGAAGCAACGGCAGAACCGAGCCCCATTACCGTGCTGACTATTCCTATGACAACGTACAGAGCAATCTGCATACGGTATTTCGAGGCATAATGCATCAGCCACTTCCACTCTTTGCCGAGTGAACGAAAAAGATCAATATATTTACCCGGGGATTTCATGCGACCGCTCCTTTCCTGCCATTATTTCAATGCAACAGCCTGTGCTACAATATCCCGAACGAGCGGAACATTTCCACTCTGCGTTTGCTTTCTTCGCTTAAATTATTTTTGTTGATCACTATTTCTTCTTTTGATTTTTTGCCTTTTTTGAAGCCTTTAACAAAAATTCTGTGCAGCCACACAAACGGCAGCAGGCACGGGAATCTGTTAAGGCAGGGGTAGTCGCCAATCAGGCGTTTTTTAGGCGGAAACAGAGCTTTTGCTCCTGACCCGTTTCTCCACCTGAACATATATAAAGCGTACGACAGTCTGCCTTTTCTCCTCAGCATAAGCAAACGGCTGTATTCACGCCAGCCGTCTTTTCTTTCACTCAGATTGTTTTTTCCGAGCCAGCCGCCTGTTTCAACATCGGTCAGCAGTAATTCCACCTTTGCATCTTCAATGCTTTCAGAATCTGAAAAACAGGAGGCATCAAAGCCGAAATATATATGCATTGCACGTATAACCGTAAGCAAAAGCTCCTCATAATTAAGCTTTTTCATCACGGAACGCACACGTTCAAAATCAATTTCATCTTTTTTTGCTTCAATAAAAACAGCAATGTCTGCCATCATGCGCAAACTCATTCCGCAAAGAATAAAATGCTTTATCATATGCAGAATTATAAAAATCAGATGGTCCGTCTCGCCAAGGGTATAGTAATCACCGTCGGCGGTATGTATTTTTTTATGCGGTTGACAAATCAAAGATTTTTCATCAACATCGGCAAACCACACGTCCTCCACAATCTCATCGTAGAGTTTAACGTGAACCTCTACAAGTCCCATAGCGGGATGCTGCGCCGAAAAATGATGACCGTTTATCCACCTTTCTTCAACGCTGAAGCCGTTGCTTTTAAAAAACTCAATTGCCTTTTCCTCGTCATCGGGAGAAATACATATATCGGTATCTGACGATATTCTTGCCTCGGGTAAAGCATAAGCCGAAGCGACAGCAAAACCCTTGACCGTAAAATTGTGAACACCGCTTTCCTCAAGCTTGCCGAGCAGAGAAATAACTGCGCCGCGTCTTGCACTCTCTGTGATAACAGCAGAAAAAGACTCCTTGATCAGAGCTTTCGATTTATCAACAGGACAACCGATTGACGGATTTTGCTTTAATGCATATCCGAGCAACGGTTTTATCATCTGTTCCTCTGCCAACGAAAAAACTCTTTCCCAATCAATTTCCTTCTCGGGCGCTTTGGCTGCCCTTCCCGCGGAAACCGCCGTTAACAAATGCATCAGATATTGAAATTCATATGTCATTGAAGGAAACGCCTCCGTTAAAACTCAAAGAGCTTCTTCCTCTATCGCTCCGTAACCGATAAGCTTTTTGAGAAGCAAATCAAGATCTTCAGCCGCCCTGTCGGCATCAACGTCATATTCTGCAAGAATATATTCAACAAGTTCGTCTCTGCTTGCGCCGTTTTCAAGCTTACTCCACACAAAAGCCGAAACATCATTAAGAACAATTGCTCCGTCAAAATTTTTAATATTATCACCAACAGGCATAATTATGCTTTCGCCTGCTATGTTTTTGAGAACAAAACCGGATTTTGCTTTCATATCTTTCTCAACTCCGTATATCTCTTTTTCTCTGTCAAAAACAATTTCTTTCAGCATACGTGCCGACCTTTCATCCGGACCGCACACGGTTCTCAAAACCGTTATTTTTTTGCTCAGAACGGATACGGTTGCCATAACCTGCGCCGCAACGGCAGTATCCCACATCGGAATAAAGCATTGCTGCAGCAGAACACGTCTTGCCTGATTTGCCGAAAGTCTTCTGGCGCGAACAAAGTCACCCCTGCGGATATCGCACACCGCTTTAAGCTCTGCCGAATCATTGACAAAAATCTGCTCTTTTCCGTCCCACGGCGCTCCGCAGGCAAACACTTTTCCGCTGACATCTGTTCTTATTACGGGTCTGTCTCCGCTGATAAGCTCTGCGCCGGTTGCATCGACCCAGCTTTGTGCCCTTGTTGATTTCCCCGTTCCCGAGCTTGCCGTAAGGCAAACTGCATTTTCACCAAGCTTCAGGCAAGAGGCGTGTAACGAAACCAACCCCTGCGTTGCAGCAGCGCATTCAAGCGCCGTGCGAAGCAGAGGCAGCAACTTATAACTCTGAATTTCTTCAGGATTGACGTACGCTGTCAGCTGCAGATAATCCATTGATGCAGCCAATGCGCAGCTGTTATCTCCGGGCAACGAAAACAGCCAACCGTCAGCAAGCGACGAAACGTTAAGCCCTCTGTGCTCATAGGTTGCCGAAACCGCTGTTTCGCAAAACAACCCGGTCACCGTTGTCAAAACAACTCTTTTTAAAAACGGTTCTTCCTGTTTTGCCTTAAAAGCCTCAAACGAGGGAATACTTTGGTCGCTTTCCAACAGTATGCCATAAAAATTATAGAGCATAAATAAACCGTGACGTCAGGAATCAGTTGAGGTTTTCGAGATGCTTGTTGCCGTCAGTGCATTCAAAAATGCCAATGTTAACCCAGGTGCTTGAGCAAGTGGAGTTGCTTGCCACTACCTGTTCCTGATACTGAAATTCTACTTTTTCTGCTACGGGTGTTTCATACTGTTTTTTCATAATCATACCTCCGAATAATAACTGTTATTTACTTATCAAGCCCTCTGCAACTAACCGTTTAATCCAAAGGCACACGGCAGGATTTGCGTGACCTGTTGCTGCCCCCGATGCGTGTTCGGCTACACAGTGCTTGCATATTTTTTTATATTCGCATCCCTCGCACTCTGTCGGCAAAGGATATTCCTTGACAAACGAATTGACGTTTTTCCACGCCTGCAGAAAGCCTTTTTCAAGAACGTTTTCCGCAATGCCCGGAAAAGTGTTGCACGGACGCATTTCTCCGCGCCATGATATACTGAATGCGCTTCTTCCTGCTCCGCAGGTCACGCCTTTCGGCTGGCCTGTAGTGCTTTTGCGCAGATTTTCAGAAGACTCGGAATCTGGATCTCTTTCGGTTTCTTCACCCTGAAGCTCTTTTCTTAATCTGAACAGTGAAACATAGGTTTCAGCATCGGTTTCCTGCTTTTTTCTGCCTGTTTCTTCTCTGGGAGTCATCAGACCGCTGTTTAAGGTTATCGGCAGACCCAATGAATGAACAAGCCTTACAGCTTCTTCTCCGTCCGTCATAAACGGATTTGGCGTAATAACAACCGAAAGCGGAAGCTTTGCCGCCATTATGCTTTTTACGTTGCTGATAACCTGCGTAAATGCTCTGCATCCCGTTACTCTGACATAAGCATCATCCGACGCTCCGTAAAGAGTAATCTGAATCGCTGCGGGAGGATTGTTTTTGAAAAACTCAATCATCTCTTCATTGAGCAGAACACCGTTAGTCAGCACAGTGACCTCAACACCCTTGCTCTGAAGGTACAGATAAAACTCCTTGAAATGCGGATAAGTCAGGCATTCGCCGCCTGTGAGCCTTGCATACATCATACCGCAGGCAATCGCTTCGTCGGCAAGCTTTTTCCATTCATCAAAAGTGAGAAGCTTTGCTCCGCAGAGCTGCTCCTTTTTGAGATGCACATAGCACATTTTGCAATCCAGGTTGCATAGCGGAGTCAACTCAAAAGTGCCGCTTATGGGTATATCCTTTTCTCTTGCACGAAAATTCAGATACTTTCGCACAGCGTGGTATCGCCTGAAATCGGTTATCCCTCTGCTGTCAAGCTCAGCAAGAAGCTCTGTGAGCGACGAGGGCAGCCTTGCCGAATCATTCATCGGTAACATCACCCGATTTTTTGATAGTTTTTTTAATGCCTGAATACAGTTTCCTCAGCGGTAAAAGGCTGAGCCATATAAGTCCGAGCAAACGCCATATGCATGTATCCGCATTGATTATACGTCCGCCACGCTCAATGCGTGTGATATAGCCGAGCACGCTGTCCGTTGTTATTTCGCTGTCGGGACAAGAGCAGTTATCGCCCATTGTAAGAACAGTCTGCCCTTTTATTTTACGCACACGGTGCACAACGTAACGTCCGTACGCTCTTTTAAAAAGAACAACGTCACCTTTAAGAATTTT
>JAGBAK010000120.1 GCA_017938985.1 Clostridia bacterium | reverse complement strand
CCCAAAAGAGCATACGAAAACCACCGTCTGACAAACCCACGTTTTTTAAAAAGCTATAAAGTGCTTCTCAAAGACGGTGCCGAAATTCATCAAAAGACTGATAATATGCACTTTTTTGAGTATTCAATTGAGCAACTCACAGGTTGCGGTTTCAGTCTGAAAAACGTTTCGCTTGACCTTCACAGCAGCGGTTTTGAAGGCAACATCGAAACAGAATACGAACACCGATTTGCTTCACAAGGTATGCCGATTTACAGGCTTGAAGCTTATTTAAAATAAGATATAACAAAACACGGAGCTGTTTTCTGAACAGCTCCGTGTTTTTATTGCTTGCATTATTTGTGATTCTTGATGTAATATTTATAGAATTTTACGCAGTGTGCGGTTTCGGTTACACCGATGCTTTCATTCGCTGCATGCATTGCGGCAAGCTGCTCGTTGCTCATTTTAATCGGGCAGAAACGAAGGCAGTTATCGGCAATTTCCTCATAATGACGGCAGTCTGTTCCGCCTGTCATAAGATAAGGAATAACACCGGCATCGGGATAGCATTCGTTAAGGCACTTTTTAAGGTAGCCGAACTCCTCGCCTTTATAATCCACGCAGTTTGAAGCGTTTCTTGCGTGAATGATTTCAAACTCCAGGTCATATTTATCCGCATATTTTTTCAGAACGGCAAGCGATTGATCAACGTTCTGGTGAGGAGATGTTCTGAGGTTGCAAACAACGTATGCCTCTGACGGAATAACGTTGGGGGTATGCGAACCCTCAGCCATTGTGCAGCAGAAAGTTGTTTTTACAAAAGCATTGCACATAGGCGAAACAACGGGAAGAACCTTTGTCAGCAGACCTTTGAACAGCCACATATTTCCCAGAACCATTCTTAAAGGGAAGCCGAGATACGGTGCCGCTTCAACAAGCATTGCATAAACGGGACCCGATATTTCTGCTTTGAAGGGTTTGTCTTTTTCAATATCCGCAACAAACTTTGAGAGCCTTGCAAGCGGAGTGTTGCTTCTGGGCGTTGAGGAATGTCCGCCCTTGCCCTTTGCGGTAACCTTAAGGTCAATATAACCCTTTTCAAGAATACCGATTGCAGCACACCAGCCTTTCATCGTGGGAAGCTGGTCTTTAAGAATAGCACCGCCCTCATCCATAGCAACGTCAAGGTGAACGCCTTTTGATTTAAGGTAATTTACAAGCTTGGGTGCGCCGTCGCCTGAAATTTCTTCATCAACAGCGGTTGCAAGATAAATATCGCAGGGAGGCTCAAAGCCTTCTGCAAGAAGCTCTTCAATTGCCTGGAATTCTGAAAAAATTGTTGACTTGCAGTCCATTGTTCCTCTGCCGTGAATGTTGCCGCCCGAAATCTCGCCCGAAAACGGGTCTTTTTCCCAGTTGGGTTCGTCAGCAGTTACAACGTCCTGATGTCCCATAAGGAGCAAGCCGTTTCTTTTTGAGTCCTTGCCTGCCCAGCGAAAAAGCAGATTGCCCTCAATTTCAGTGCATTCAAGCTTTGAAAAAACAAGAGGGAAATTGTTTTTCATAACCTCGTGCAGCTTATAAAACTGTGTGAGGTCTGTGTTGCCGCGAAGCGAAACCGTAGGAACCTGAACCATTGCCGAAAGCTTACGGGCATAGCAATCCGCCTCCTGCTTTGTGGGGTTGATTGCAGGCTCATTTGTGTTGGGTTTTGCTTTGATAATCGCTGCTCTGATTGCCGAAATGCCAATCAAAACCAGAATAATCACAAGAACTGCACCCAGTACCATTCCAACGTAAATCATAAAATCAAATCCTTACTTTTAAACTTATCTCTGAACTCTGCCTGAGCCGTCGCCGCCTGCCAGCTTTTCAACTTCCTTGACGCTGACTCTGTTGAAGTCGCCCTCAATTGAGTGCTTAAGCGCTGATGCGGCAACCGCAAACTCAATTGCAGCCTGTGAGTCCTTGCCGCTGAGAAGTGCATAAATCAAACCGCCGCCGAAACTGTCGCCGCCGCCGACTCTGTCAACAATGTGAAGATGATATTCCTTTGAGAAGCAATAGTTTTCGCCGTCATAGAGCATAGCAGCCCAATCGTTATCGTTTGCGGAAATTGATGAACGCAGAGTGATTGCAACCTTTTCAAAACCGAACTTATCGGCAAGCTGCTTTGCAACGGACTTATAACCGTCCTTATTGAGCTTTCCGCCGTAGATATCGGTGTTTTCTGCTTCAATGCCGAAAACATCCTTTGCATCTTCTTCGTTTGAAATGCAGACGTCAACGTATTTGCAAAGCTCTGTCATGGCTTCTCTTGCTTCGGCTCTTGTCCAAAGCTTGCCTCTGTAGTTAAGGTCGCATGAAATCTTGACACCCTTTGCCTTTGCAGCAACACAAGCCTGCTTGCAGATTTCAACAAGATTTGCGCCAAGAGCGGGAGTGATGCCCGTAAAATGGAACCAGTCAGCACCCTCAAAAATGTTATCCCAATCAAAGTCGGAGGGCTGTGCTTCCTGAATGGCGGAATGCGCTCTGTCATAGATGCAGACAGAGCCTCTCTGCGATGCGCCTTTTTCAAGGAAATAGATGCCTACTCTGTCGCCGCCTCTGACGATTTTGCTTGTATCAACGCCGAAATAACGCAGTGAATTAACAGCAGCCTGACCGATGGCATGGTCGGGAAGCTTTGTTACGTAAACGGAATCCATACCGAAGTTTGCAAGCGAAACGGAAACGTTTGCTTCACCGCCGCCAAAGGTTGCCTGAAGCTGGTCATCCTGAAAGAAACGGTAATATCCGTTAGGTGCAAGGCGAAGCATAATTTCACCGAATGTAATTACTCTTGCCATTATCCTCTTGCCTCCTTGACGATTTCAACAGATTTTTTGCAAAGGTCAATAATTTCGTCCCATTTCTGATTGTCGATGAGGTCAGCTGTTACCATATATGAACCGCCGCAAGCCGCAATAACGGGGCAAGAAAGATATTCACCGAGATTCTTGAGTGAAATGCCGCCTGTGGGCATAACCTTGAACATCGGGAAAGGAGCGCTCATTGCCTTGATTTTTGCAAGACCTCCAGATTGCTCTGCAGGGAAAAACTTGAGCACGTCAAGACCGAGTCTGTATGCCGTGTGATAGTCCGTAGGGGTTGTGCAGCCGGCATAGACAGGAATATTCTTGCTCTGGCAATACTTAACGATTTCTTCGTCAAGTCCCGGAGTAACAATAAACTTTGCGCCTGCTTCAATTGCTTCGTCAACCTGTGAGGTTGAAAGCACCGTACCTGCGCCGACAAGCATTTCAGGTACGTTTTCGCTCATAAGCCTGATTGCCGTTGCGGCACCTGCAGCTCTGAAAGTTACCTCTGCAACAGGCACACCGCCCTCAACAAGAGCCTTTGCAAGCGCAACGGAATCTCTTTCGGGATTATTAAGCTTTATAACCGGCACAACGCCGATTGACATTATTTTTTCGGAAATTGCGTTCATTCTGTAATCCTCCAATCAGTTTTTAAGAGCTTTTTCACAAGCTTCAAAAAGACCGTTAATATAAGTTGCGCCAAGCGCTCTGTCATAAAGTCCGTAGCCGGGTTTGCCCGTTTCGCCCCAGATCATTCTGCCGTGGTCAGGTCTTACGTAGCCGTCAAAACCTGTTTCAACAAGAGCCTTTGTAACTTCATACATATCAATGCTGCCGCAGGAAGAAAGATGTCCCTGCTCCTCAAAGCTGCCGTCGGGCAGAATAAGAACGTTTCGCATATGCATAAATGCGATTCTGTCCATTGCGCTGTATTTGCGCACCATTGCAACGGTATCGTTTGAAGCTG
>JAGBAK010000119.1 GCA_017938985.1 Clostridia bacterium | reverse complement strand
GTCTTTGATTGTGTTTCTGGGTGTGCCTGTCCAGAGCTCGTCGTGGTTGAGGCAGAGGATATCTTTTTCAACTCCGCCGTAAATCATTGCGCCGAGTGTGCCGTTGCCGATGGGCAGGCTCTGTGTCCACGCTTTTGCGGGCGAAGTGTACCATAAAACCGAACTGTTAGCCATAAAAAGTTCTCCTTAATAAACAGAATTGGTTATATTATACATCAATCGTTCTTTAAGGTCAATCATTATGCAATGAATTAATTCTTGCAATTCGGGCAATTCGGACTTGCATTTTATTGCAGAATAGTGTAAAATAAACTACATATGAGTCTTTAGAGGTGTCTGTATGGCGGAAAACTTTCAAACCAAAATCGAAGCGGTCTATCCGGGCCTTTCAAAGGGCCACAAAAAGATTGCCGATTACATTATAAATAATTATCAGAAGGCATCGTTTATGACAGCCGCAAACCTCGGCAAAACCGTTGGCGTGAGTGAATCCACCGTTGTGCGCTTTGCAACCAACATCGGTTTTGACGGCTATCCCGAGCTTCAGAAGTATCTGCAGGAAATGGTCAAGAGCCACCTCACAAGCGTTCAGCGTATGGAGGTTGCCGCAAGCCGTTATGAGGGCGGCGATTTTATTGATAAGACCCTTTCCGCCGATGCCGAGCTTCTCAAAACAACCCGTGAGAGTATTTCAAGAGAAGCTTTTGAGGGCAGTGTTGAAGCTATTAACAAGGCTAAAAAAATATATATTCTCGGCGTGCGAAGCTCCGCCGCAATTGCAAGCTTTGCCGCATTTTATTTCAGATTTCTCAACGATAACGTTGTGCTTATCGACACCTCATCGTCAAGCGAGCTGTTTGAGCAGATGTTCAGAATCAGCAGCGACGACGTGTGTCTTGCAATAAGCTTTCCCAGATATTCAAACCAGACAATCAAGGCTCTTTCTTTTGCAAAAAGCAGAGGAGCAACAATTATTTCCGTAACCGACGGCGAATCCTCACCCATTGCGCAGTTTGCAACGCATCTGCTTGTTGCAAAAAGCAGTATGGTGTCCTTTGTTGATTCGCTTGTTGCGCCGCTGAGCGTTATCAATGCTCTTATTGCGGCTTGCGCAAAAGAAAAGCAGGATAAGGTTTACGGCGACCTTCGTGCGCTCGAAGAAATCTGGGACGAATACAGAGTCTACAACAGCACCAACAGGGAGGGTGACAAATGAAAACCTCTTTGCTGGTAATCGGCGGCGGTGCCGCAGGACTTATGGCTGCAGGCTTTGCGGCGGCATCGGGCGTGCAGACAACGGTACTTGAGCGCAATGACCGCCCTGCGAGAAAGGTTATGATAACGGGCAAGGGCAGATGCAACGTCACAAACAACTGCAATTCCCTTGAAGCGCTTATTGCAAACGTTCCGCAAAACGGCAGATTCCTTTACGGCGCATTTTCAAGATTTATGCCTGCCGACGTTATTGAGTTTTTTGAAAACAGGGGAGTTGCCCTGAAAACAGAGAGGGGAAACAGAGTTTTTCCCGTTTCGGATAATGCGGTTGAAATTGTTGATGCTCTTACGGATTTTGCACGAAGAAGAGCGAATATTATTAAAGGCAGAGCAGTTAAGCTTATTATTGAAGAAAACCGCATATGCGGTTGCGAAACCGAGGACGGCGAAAAGATTTTTGCCGATAAGGTGATAATCGCAACGGGCGGACTTTCGTACCCCGGCACAGGCTCAACCGGTGACGGCTATGAGCTTGCAAAGCAGGCAGGGCATAAGATAACGGCGCTCAGACCGTCTCTTGTGCCGCTTGAAATTCACGAGGGCTTCTGCAGCGACCTTATGGGTCTTTCACTGCGTAACATTGCGATAAAAGTTATTGACACCAAGAAAAACAATAAAGAAATCTATTCCGATTTCGGCGAAATGCTTTTCACGCATTTCGGCATTTCGGGTCCCGTTATACTGAGTGCAAGCGCACATATGCGGCAGATGGAAAGCGGCAGATACAAGGTTTCAATCGACCTGAAGCCTGCGCTTACCGTTGAGCAGCTTGATGCAAGAATTCTGCGTGATTTTTCAGAGAATATCAACAGAAACTTCATCAACGCTCTCAATTCACTGTTGCCCAAAAAGCTTGTGCCCGTTATAGTCAGACTCAGCGGAATAGGACTTTCAACAAAGGTTAATCAGGTCACAAAGGAGCAACGCCGCAATCTTGCGATACTGCTCAAAAACCTCACCGTTACGGTCACGGATTTCAGACCCGTTGCCGAAGCGATAATCACTTCGGGCGGTGTTGACGTTTCGCAGATAAACCCCAAAACAATGGAATCAAAGCTGGTTAAGGGTCTTTATTTTGCAGGCGAAGTGATTGATGCCGATGCCTATACGGGCGGCTTCAATCTTCAGATAGCTTTTTCAACAGGAAGACTTGCGGGCTTAAGCGCCGCACAGGAGGAGTAATTATGAATAATACGGTTATCAACGTTGCAATCGACGGTCCCGGCGGAGCAGGCAAAAGCACGTCGGCAAGAGCTGCAGCAAAAGAACTCGGCTATATCTATGTCGACACGGGTGCACTTTACAGAGCAGTCGGTGTTAATGCTTTAAGAAAAGGAATCGACACAAAGGATAAGGCGGCTGTTGCCGCAAGCGTTGAAGGCATCAGCGTTGACCTTGTTTTTGAAAACGGTGAGCAGAAGGTGCTTCTCAACGGCGAGGACGTTTCCGTTGAAATCAGAACACCTCCCGCTTCGATGGCTGCTTCAGCCGTTTCAGCCGTACCCGAGGTCAGAGCGTTCCTTTTTGACCTGCAGAGAGACATTGCTTCACGCAACAACTGCATTATGGATGGCAGAGATATCGGCACGGTTGTTCTGCCCGACGCACAGGTCAAAATTTTTCTCACCGCATCTGCCGAGGAAAGAGCGCAGAGACGCTACAAGGAGCTTCAGGCAAAGGGCTCAACCGTCAGCTATCAGGCGGTGCTTGACGAACTGATTGAAAGAGACTATAATGATTCTCACCGTGAGATT
>JAGBAK010000011.1 GCA_017938985.1 Clostridia bacterium | reverse complement strand
GGCTTATACCCCTGCCCTCTGAACCAACAACAAGAGCAACGCTGCCCGAATAATCCTGTTTATCCCAGCGTGTGCCGTCCATATCCGCGCCGTAAACCCAGAAGCCTTTTTCTTTAAGCTCTTCAATAGTTGATGCAAGGTTCGCAACTCTTGCTACGGGCACGTATTCAATTGCGCCTGCCGAAACCTTGCCGACAGCATAAGTCAGCGCAACACCTCTGCGCTTGGGAATAATGATTCCGTGAGCGCCGCAGGCATCTGCCGTTCTTATAATTGCGCCAAGGTTATGCGGATCCTCGATTTCGTCGCAGATAATAACAAAAGGACTTTCGCCCTTGCTTTCTGCATTTGCAAGAATATCTTCTATGCTTGAATATTCGTGCACCGCCGCCCACGCAGCAACGCCCTGATGGTTTGCGCCGCCGCAAAGCTTATCCAGCTTACGCACGTCTGATTCTTTAATAACAATGCCTTTATCACGGCACTGGGCGATTATTTTGCCCACGGAGCCGCCACGCTCGCCTTTGGCAACTATCAGGCTGTCAATTGACCTGCCGCTTCTCAACGCTTCGGCAACGGCGTTTCTGCCGATTATCAATCCCCTGTCTTCATTTTCAAAATCCATAGGGTGCACCTCCCCATATTTTGTATATATTCGATTTATTATAACACAAAATATCGGTTTTGAACAGTAAAAAAATAATTTTTACAAAAAATTTTTTTAAAATTCTTCTCTTTGCTCCCAACAACTGACAGTTTTTCCTTGCTGATATTTTTAAAATTATCCTGAATATAAATGAAAGGACGTTTTAAAATGGAAAAAACGTTGTCCGCTGCAAAAAGCAAAACTCCCGAAAGCTTTATTGACAAAGGAGTGCGTGCATTGGCGCTTACTCTCTATTATATGGGAGGCTTCGTGCTGTCGGGAGCAGGACTTTTCTTTGTCAGAGTTCCGTTTTGCGTGGGACTTGCCGCCGCCTGCAGCGGCGCAGAGCTTGTTGCCGTTTGCGCAGGCAGCATCACAGGCTGTTTTTTAAGAATGAACATACAGGAATCATTGGTTTGTCTTATACCGCTCACAGGTGCGGCAGCTCTTGTCTGCGCCTGCGAAAAACTGCGTTTTCGCAATAAACAGACTGTTTTATGCACGGGAGTTTTTATTTTCACCTTTGCCGCTTCAACAATATTGTTATTTTCGGCAAAACCGTCTCTGAACGGACTTGTGCTGAACCTTTGCGCATCCGCCCTTTGCGCAGGCTCGGTCATTTTCTACAAAGGAGCGGTGGATTGCATACAAAAAAAACGTGATATCTATATGCTCGATAACCACAGTCTGATTTGTATTATGATGAGTCTTTGCACACTGCTTCTCGGGTGTTCCGAGGTAAGCATTATGGGTCTGCGGCCTGCCCGTCTTTTCGGCTCTCTCATAATCATTGCGGCAGCATCTTTGTTTTCTCAGGCAGGCGGAAGCATTGCAGGCGTTTCAATCGGCACCTGCCTTGCGGTTTCCGGTACAAGCGTTGCGCTGAGCCTGTGTTACGGCATATGCGGTCTTGCCGCAGGCATTTTTTCAAAATACGGTCAGCTTGTATGCTCCCTTGTTTTTTCGGGTGTTGCGGGAGTTTTTGCTCTGATTGACGGCTCTGCGGAGGGACTTTACGTCTTTATTGAGGCCGCCGTTGCAGGTCTGATTTTCAGTCTGCTGCCGTCAAAACAGCTTGCGGGAATACGTTCGGGCATAGAAAGACCCCACAAAGAAAAAGTTGCCTCCGAAGCCGTCGGCACAAAAGAAAAGCTTGCCGAGGCTTCACGTGCAGTCGGCTCTGTTTCACGGTGCATAAGGTCGGTCAGCAACGGCATAGAGGCAATCACGCCGCCAAACGACGTAATTGTTTGCCTGCGTGTCAAAGAAAGAGTTTGCACGGATTGCAAGCTGAAAAATAATCTATGCCCCGAAAACGGCGAATTCGCCGCAATTATGGAAAAACTTTCGCAGGGTAATTCCGTTTCGGCTGAAGATTTTTCGGCGAATTTCAATCAGAAATGTCCCTCTGCGCCGAAGCTTGCGGAATCGTTTAATCGTATATATTCGGGCAGAAGCGCCGTCAATGCATTGCAGGCAGGCGCCGCGCGAAACAGAGAGTTTGCCTGCGGTCAGTTTGAATGGGCGTCAAAGCTTCTCAAAGAGCTTGCCGACGGTGTTGAAAACGGCGCCCGTGTACTTCACGGCAAAGAGCGCACAGCCTTGCGTGTGCTGACCGACAGAGATTTTGAAGTGCGGAACGTCACCTGCACACAGCCTTCGCCCGGAGCGATATGCCTTAAATGCTCCGTGGCAGAAATTCCGCCCGGCACAAGCCTTACACGCCTGACCTCTGCGCTTTCCGCAGAGCTTGAGGTGCAGCTTAATCCACCCGGAATCAGAGAAATTCCGCAGGGTAAAGAGTTGACTTTTATGCGCAAAGAAATTCTTGATTTCCGTTTCGGCTGTGCTTCTGCAAGCTGCGGCAACCGCAAGCTTTGCGGCGATTATTTTGAATGCTTCCGCACCGATTCAAAGGCATACGTAATAATGAGCGACGGAATGGGTACGGGCGGCAGAGCGGCTATTGATTCGGCAATGACGGTAGAAATTTTTTCACGGCTTATAAAAGCAGGCATAGGACTTGATACAGCTCTGGGATTTACCAACATCGCTCTTGCCGTTAAGTCGGAGGACGAATCCCTTTCAACCCTTGACGTTGCGGAAATTGACCTTTTCAGCGGTGAAACGCAGATTTTAAAAGCAGGTGCGGCACCGTCGTTTTACACCTG
>JAGBAK010000118.1 GCA_017938985.1 Clostridia bacterium | reverse complement strand
TTCGTCTTTGATTTCACCAACAGCTTCAATAAACTCATCGTAGCTGTCAATTATCATATATCTGCCGTTTGAAATTGAGATTGAGGTGTTTTCAAGCGCAACGTAGCCGTCAACAGGCGGAGCAAATATTCCGCCGAATAAGCCTGTGATAAAAGTTATCAAAGACATAAACAGGGCAAATATCTTTGCGAAAAATCCACTGATTACTGACATAAAAAATCCCCCTTAATAAAATTTGTACCATAATTATACCATAATATTACTATAATGTAAATATCATATGCTAATTGTATGTCAGTTCATCGGAAACATCTCCTTTATGCTGAAATTATAATACATTTGTGTTCAATTGTCAACATATGTATTCATAAACGGGCGTGTATCAGCTTACAATTCTGTTGTAAGGAGATGATTTGATGCTTGATTCGG
This sequence comes from Clostridia bacterium, assembly GCA_017938985.1. GTDB lineage: Bacteria > Bacillota > Clostridia > Oscillospirales > Acutalibacteraceae > CAG-177. The sequence continues at coordinate 4,171 of JAGBAK010000118.1, read as the reverse complement.
TTGTAGTTGGCAGAGTTATACAGAGTGTGCGTGAAAAGAAAGGTCTTTCGCAGGAGGTTGTGAGCGGTCTTGCAGATATCGGCAGAACTCATCTGAGCGCAATTGAAAGAGGTGTTCGCAAACCGACCATTGAAACCTTTTTCAGAATTGCCGATGCAATGGACATTAAACCCAGTGCGCTGATGAAGCTGATTGAGAACGAAATTGAATAAACAAAAACGGCACCCGAAAGGATGCCGTTAATTTTTTATACCGATTCAACAAAGCGAAGGAATGCTGCCTTGCCTTCTTCGTTGCGCTTATAAACGCCTGCGTGCTCAAGCACCTTGGCAAACACCTTGCCGACCTCGGCTTCGATGATGCTCATTGCGTTTTCTGCGTTGATTTCGTCATATTCCTTGATGAATTCCTCTGCCCAGTCGGCGTGGCTTGCGGTCAGCTCGTTTGCACGCAAATCCTTGCCGTTAACAATGGCGTCAGCAAGAGCTTCCAGCTCGGGCTTAAGTCTGGGAGGAAGCACCGCAAGACCCATAACCTCAATCAGACCGATGTTTTCCTTTTTGATGTGGTGAAGCTCTGCGTGGGGGTGATAAACGCCCATGGGATGCTCGTCTGTTGTGATGTTGTTGCGCAGAACAAGGTCAAGCTCAAACTTTTCGCCTCTGCGTCTGGCAATGGGTGTTATCGTGTTGTGCGGCGTGCCGTCTGTTTCGGCAAAGATGAATGCGCTCTCGTCGCTGTATGCTCTCCACTTTGTGAGGATTTTGTCCGCAAGCTCAACAAGTCTTTCCGGTTTGTCCGAAAGCAGACGGATTGTTGACATAGGCCATTTTACGATGCCTGCTTCGATATCCTCAAAGCCGTTGAAGCTGGTTTTTGTTTCAATCGGCGCGCGCTCCATGGCAAACTCAAATCTGCCGCCCTGAAAATGCTCGTGGCTGAGGATTGAACCGCCAACGATGGGCAGGTCGGCGTTTGAGCCGATGAAATAGTGGGGGAAACGTGCCGTGAATTCAAGCAGCTTTGCAAAAGCGGATTTATCAATGGTCATCGGCAGATGCTTGCTGTTGAAAACAATGCAGTGCTCGTTATAATAAACGTAGGGTGAATACTGAATAAACCACGGCGAATTGTCGATGGTGATGGGAATAATTCTGTGATTCTGTCTTGCAGGAAAATCAACTCTGCCTGCGTAGCCTTCGTTTTCTCTGCAGAGCATACATTTGGGATAACCCGATTGCGGTGCATTCTTTGCGGCGGCAATAGCCTTGGGGTCTTTTTCAGGCTTTGAAAGGTTAACGGTGATGTCAATTGTGCCGTATTCGCCCGTCTGTTGCCATTTGAGAATCTTTGCAATTCTGTCACGGCGGATATAGTTTGTGTCGCCGCTGAGTTTATAATAGTAATCTGTTGCCTTTTCGGGTGATTCGGCATAAAGTGTGTTGAATTTTTCAATAACCTGTGAGGGTCTGGGGGTCAGCACACCCATAATTGCCGTGTCAAAAAGGTCTCTGTATGTAATTGAATCAATGATAATCTCTTTTTCTGCGGCAACGTCGCAAAGCTTGTCAAGAATCTCGTTGATTTCGCCCTGTGCCGCCTCGCAGCTGTCGTCGTATGCATCCATCTTAAGCATTGAAAGAACGGCGTTTGTGCAGTAATATCTGTCGCTTTCTTCAATAAGGTTGTTTTTTACAGCATAATTGATTAATGCTTTGATATATGAATCTGTCATGATATCCCTCCGTTAACGTTTGCTTACATTATTATATACATTTTATTCTCTGCGTGCAATAGTCAATTTGATTTTAATGAGACATAATTTATTTGCTTTTTAAAAATTTTTCTTTACATTTTACGTTTCACGTGTTAAAATATTAAAGTGTAAAAGCGCATAAATCGGAAAGGCGGTTTAATATGAGCGATAAAATTAAAGATAAGAACGTTGATTTTCTCTTTGAAGCAATTCTTAACCTGCGCACAATGGAAGAATGCTACGATTTTTTTGAGGACCTTTGCACCGTAACCGAAATAAAGTCCATTTCGCAGAGAATTGTTGTTGCGAAGATGCTGCGCGATAAAAAGGTTTACAGCGACATCGTCAGCGAAACAGGCGCAAGCACAGCAACAATCAGCCGAGTCAACCGTTCGCTTCAGTACGGCTGCAACGGCTACGAAGAGATTTTCAAGAGGATGGAAGAATAATGTCTTACGATAATTTCTCCCGCTACTATGACCTTTTAACAGATAATGTTGAATATGAGAAGCGTGCAGATTATTTTTGCAGGCTTCTTTCCTTGTGCGGCATAAAGGACGGCATTCTGCTTGACCTTGCCTGCGGCACGGGAAGCATATCCGTTGCAATGGCAGAGAGGGGATTCGACGTTATCGGCGTTGATTCAAGCATAGGTATGCTCAATGCTGCGCGTGAAAAGGCTTTTGAAAGCGGCAAACAGATTCTTCTGCTCAACCAGAGTATGGACGATATTGACCTTTACGGCACTGTTGACTGCGCAGTCTGCGTTTTGGACAGCATCAATCACCTTGAAAATGCGGAGCAGGTCAGACGAACTTTTGAAAAGGTTTCGCTCTTTATGAATAAGGGCGGAGCGTTTGCGTTTGACGTTAATACGCTCCATAAGCATAAAACCGTTCTTGCCGATAACACCTTTGTTTATGACCTTGACGAGCTTTACTGCGTCTGGCAGAACAGTTATAACGAGTCTGACGGCAGTGTTGATATTGCGCTTGATTTTTTTGAGGAAGAGGACGGCGCATATTACCGCTCGGGCGAAAGCTTTACGGAGCAGGCGTATGACCTTGACGAAATTGCAAAGTGGCTTGAAGAAGCAGGCTTTGAGGTTATGGGAATATTTGACGATATGACAACAGAAAAAGCACACCCCGAAACAGAGCGTGCAGTATTTTTAGCAAAGAAGAAGTGATATTATGAGCGAACTTGTAAGAATGATTTCGGTTGACGGTACGTTGACCGTTATGGCGGTTGATTCAACCGATATTATTAACAGAATGGAGCAGATTCACCGCACGTCTGCCGTAACATCGGCGGCTCTGGGCAGACTGCTCACGGCGGCATCAATGATGGGTGCCGTTTTAAAGGGTAAGGACCACAGCGTCACTTTGCGAATAAACGGTGACGGCCCTGCAGGCTCGGTTATTGCCGTTGCAGACAGTTTCGGTAACGTCAGAGGCTACGTTGCAAACCCCGTTGTTGAAATCCCGCTCAATATCAAAGGTAAGCTTGACGTTGCGGGCGCAGTCGGCACAGACGGCACCCTCACCGTTATGAAAGACCTTGGTATGAAAGAGCCTTATATCGGCCAGATTCCGATTGTGTCCGGCGAAATCGCAGAGGATATAACAAGCTATTTTGCAACCAGCGAGCAAACACCCACCGTTTGCGCTCTGGGTGTGCTTGTCAATCCCGACCTCACAATTCAGGCGGCTGGCGGATTTATGATTCAGCTTTTGCCAACCGCAATGGATGACACGATTGATTTGGTAGAGGAGTGCATCAAGGATATTCCTTCGGTCACTCAGATGCTCACAAGCGGTATGACACCCGAGCAGATTTGCCGCAGCGTGCTTAAAAAATTTGAGCTTGATTTCCTTGACAGCTCAAGTCCCGAATATAAGTGCAACTGCTCAAAGGACAGGGTTGCCAAGGCACTGCTTACTCTCGGCAAGGATGAACTTAAAGAAATGGCAAACGACCCCGTAACAGAGGTGAGCTGCCACTTCTGCGATAAAAAATACAGATTCACACCTGCCGAAATTCTTAAAATGTCTGAATAATTATAGCTTTTTTGCCTGCCGTGCCGTGTGCTTGGCAGGCAAATTATTGTTATTTAAAAGTACAATTTTAATGCTCTGAAAGAAAAATAAAAAAACTAAAAATTTTTTGAAATTTTTTTTAAAAAAGGGTTGACAATTTCGGAAAAGTAGTGTATTATACAGTACGTTGCTTGACGAGAGCAACGCCAACGTGGGAGCATAGCTCAGCTGGGAGAGCATCTGCCTTACAAGCAGAGGGTCACAGGTTCGAGCCCTGTTGTTCCCACCATTTGGCCCGGTAGTTCAGCTGGTTAGAACGCTAGCCTGTCACGCTAGAGGTCGACGGTTCGAGCCCGTTCCGGGTCGCCATTGAGTG